>JBILIR010000175.1:0-4339 GCA_044368955.1 Limnohabitans sp. | reverse complement strand
GCCACCCATGGCCAAATACTCGGCCTTCATTTGGGCAATCATGTCGTGGTCGAAGGCTTTTGCATCAGCAGCGATCTTCTGTGCGTCCAAGCGGTACAACTTGGCAGAGTTTTCACCGAAGATCTTGTTTTTGACAGATCCGCGGCCATCGCCCAGCTTGATTTTCCAGCCTTGTTTTTTCATCATGTCATCTGGAATCTCAAGGCGGCGCATGGCTTCGATCTGCCACTGGGGCGAGCCGTACCAAACCGAGTCAGTGCCCCAAACCACGCGCTCAGGACCCATCAGGTTGACCAATTGTCCGATGAAGGCGGCACAGAAGCGAGGGTCTGTCACTGCGGTACTGGCAAAGCTTGATCCGATTTCGGCATAAACGTTGTTGACGCCGTATTTTTGAGGAATACGAGCCAAGTCTGTCGCCCACTGGATATAGCCATCCTTTTCAAACTGGGCCATTTCCATGTCGGGTTTGTCAGCCAACCATGGACGCAAAGCAGCATGGTAGATGACAAAGTTCATTTTGGGCCAGTCTTTGGCGGCTTTACCCACATCAGCGACAGTTGCGTTTTCCCAAGTACCGGCAAAAGCTTTTTCATAGTCACGCGGCATCAAGCCCTTGTGGATACAAATGGTGTTGATGCCCGACTTAAGCGCTTTCTCGTAGAACGGATACATGAGCTTTTCATCGTCCAGGCGCCAAGCGTATTTGGACGGGCCGAAGGGGTCGCCAATGGTGTAGGACTTCCAGGACACAGGCTTGAGTTCGGTAATGGCACGGTCCACTTCATCCATCCAATTGGGATATTTGGGTGTGATGATGGAGTGACCCAACATACGCACGCTGCCAGCCATTTTGTTGACTGCACGGCAGGCGTTTTGAATCGCATCATTGGAGAGCAACCACCAGTTCGGGTCATCAAACGGCGCACCAGACAGCAAAGCAATGGTGGTATCACTGTCAAGAAAAATTTCCTTGAGGTAGTTGTCCATTTTGTAACGCGACAAATTGGTGGGAACACTGCCAATATTGGGATTGACATTTGCGCCTTCAGCCCATTTGGTCAAACCCAGCAGACCTTCCTCTTTGAAATCATCACGGATAAAGTGGGTTTGATCATCAAAGATGAATTGACCCTTGTATTTGGCTTTGCGGTCGCCTGCTGCATCAGGGCTTTTGACCTCAGCTGCATTGACATCGAAGATGTCGCCGTGAACCATGTTCATAGCCATGAAGGCAGCAGCCATGCCAGAGGAAGATGCCAGAAATTTGCGGCGCGTTGTGTTGTGACGTTTGGCCTCTTTGTCAGCAATTTCTTTGATTAGGAACTCAACCTTTTTTTGCTTTTCCGTTTGCGGCATCGGGTTGTATTCGCCATTGGAGACAATTTGTGTTGGTATTGGCGAACGAAAAGCGGCCTCGTCCGCATGCAAACATTCATCGAATTCTCTTTCGGTCATGGAAACGCCGAAGGGGCGTTGTTTATCACTCATAAAAGTCTCCTTTTTGATGTTAATTTCCGAACACAAAAAAGTGTTTGGTCTTCGAAATGTGATGCATACCTAATCAATTGTCAATAAAGAATATTTAAACGCTAGGGTATTCACTTAGCTTCGCCGCAAATTCTCACCATGTATAAATCTGACAGCCCCAAGATCTTAAAAAATAGGATATTTTACGAAGGGTGCAAAAAATATATAGTCTGAAATTGCCACATGCGCAGTCATTTGCGCCATGGTGGTTCAACCTAAGGAAAAGCCCATGAAAGCTGTTTGGTACGAGCGCAATGGTGGCGCCAAAGATGTTCTGATTTACGGCGATCTACCCACTCCACAGCCCGCCGAGAATGAAGTGCGTGTGCAATTGTTCGCTTCAGGGGTGAATCCCTCTGATGTCAAGTCGCGTTTGGCGCGGCCACTCCAAGACCCTTTCATCGTGCCGCACAGCGACGGCGCCGGCATCATCGACGCCATCGGTCAAGGGGTGGATCCGGCTCGACTCGGGGAGCGGGTATGGGTATGGAATGCCCAATGGCAACGAGCTATGGGAACCTCAGCGCAATATGTCTGCCTGCCTTCAGAGCAGGCGGCTCATTTGCCAGACGGCACCTCATTTCAGGAAGGTGCCTGCATGGGAATTCCAGGATTGACAGCGTTACAAGCTGTTCGGATCGCAGGGGATGTGACAAAACAAACCGTGCTTGTCACTGGTGCATCGTCTGCAGTGGGTCATTATGTGACCCAGATGCTAAAGAGGATGGGTGCCAAAGTCATTGGCACAGTGGGCTCACCAGCCAAGGCCGCACATGCCAAGGAAGCCGGAGCGGATAACTGCCTTTTTTACAAAACCGATGATGTCGTGGCGCAAGTTAAAGACCTGACACACGGAAAAGGCGTCGACACCATCATTGACATGGATTTTTCCACCACCATTTCATGGGTTGCTCAAGGTGTTTTGCGACCCCACGGCCATTTGGTGTGTTACGGGTCCAATCCTCCTGCAGAGGTGCCTGTGATGTTCAGGCCGCTACTATTTAACTCCATCAGCATGAGTTTTTTCTTGGTCTACGACCTTCCGGTTCAGCAGCGCGAACCGTGTGTGCACATTTTGAGCAGGATGCTGGAACACAAACAGCTCAAGCACACTATCGGGGCAACTTTTTCATTGCAGCAGACTGCTGAGGCGCACCTGGCTGTCGAGGCGGGTCAAACCATAGGGAATGTCGTTATTGAGGTTGACCATTGAAAATGAAAAGGCTTGCTTCTGGCGCTAGTACATAAGGTGTTATCTGGCTCAGAATATTTTTTCAACAAAGCCCAAGTTCCTTTGCACCATTGATGGGCTAAAAGAAAAAAGGGACTTGGCAGTCTTTAGTGTTTATAGTGCGCTTTAAGCTTGCGTTAAGTTTGTTTTTGCTCTTTTGATCCAATTCACCTTAAAAGGAAAAAAATGAAATCAATAGTTATTTTGACTTTACTTAGCTCAGTTTTAGTAACCGCTCTAGCCCAAAATAAAGATACTCGGGGCGGTACTTGTGAACAAACAAAAATGCAATATGACCACTACTGCAGCAAAAAGGGTGACCCCACTAAAGACGAGATTTTCACCACAGCCAATATTGCTTGCAACAACGCTAAGCGAAATATGGCAGCTGCCTGCGATGGAAGCAGCGAGAAAGACATGCCATACGGATTTGATCAGAATGGGACGCCTGTTGGAGATCTAATTCAAAAGAAAAGTAATTAGTCCTAACTGGGTTCAAGCAAAAACTTTGCTTTAAAAAGTTGCTTTTACCGACTTGCTGCGTTGCTGCAGACAACCTTATGAATCTTGGTGATGTCCTCATCAGAGTCAATTTTTTTCCATTTGATCTGTGCTTGGGTAGAGCTTTCCAAAACTTCGCCCAAGCCATTTAAATCTGAAAAAACAACAAAGGACAAAGTGCTGAAATTTGCTTGCGCACAATTTAATTTTTCTTGCTTTACAACTGACCAATTTCTTTTGGGGCCATTCCCCGATTCCGATGTTGTAAAGTTTTGTAAAACTTGAATTTCTAAGAAAGGGCTTTCTGCATTGATTGAATATTCGCCAATGTAGTGGTCTACCCTCATGCCCTTTGATCCTGGTCGCCAAGGTTCAATTTGGGTCGTAAACAAAAATTTCCATTCTGCTGAGGCTGAAAAACACAGCAAAAGTAACCCCAATAACACCCACTTTTTTTGCATAGCTTGTCTACACCGCCTTACTTTCTCAACACAAAAAGCTAAACCCCTTAACCGACTCCATTTACTATTTAATATACTTGCATTAACTCGATGAAATTTGAGGGCAAAAAGTCACCCAGAGGCCTTCAGCGCGACAAGTAATAGCGTCTAAAAAGGAAAAGCATCGCTTGCGCTGCTTTTCAGGTGGCTACTCGACCTGGCCTCGAACCAAGGATTACACTTACTGCCATGCAAGCCTTCAGACAACTGCGCCACCTCACCCGCTTCGTGCTGGTGTGGTTTGCTTTGTCTTTGGGGGTGGCGATGGCGTCTTCTTTGGTGGCACCCAAATCCACCGAACTGATCTGTACCAGCGGCGGCATGCTCAAACTGGTGGCCGTGGATGGCACTGACAGCGCTGTACCCAGCCACGGAACAATGGACTGCGCCTTGTGCTTGCCAGTGGCTTTGCCACCCGCTCCCAGCTCGGTGCAAGCAGCGCCCGTTTCTCCCCTTTCCCATGCCCTGCAAGCTACTGCAGCGGCCCATATTGCGTCGGCTACCGCGCCGCCGCTGCCTTCTCGCGGACCTCCCGTCCTCTGAACTTTCCAGATTGATTGGCTGTCCAACCTCGGTT
>JBILIR010000176.1:0-4339 GCA_044368955.1 Limnohabitans sp. | reverse complement strand
CCGAGCTGACTGTTGGCTGCTCAGCGGGAGGTGTAATTTTCTTTTCGTCAGATGTATTTGAAACGTTACCGAGTTGGACAGGTTTGGCGACAGCGATTTCTTGGCTTGGATCTGCGGATGGAGGCGCAATTCTTAACACTTGTCCCACATCAATGACGTTGGGGTTCTCAATACTGTTCCATCGAATGATGTCGCGCCAGTTTTGTCCATGATCGAGACCTATACGAATCAAGGTATCGCCTGGTTTGACCGTGTAGTACCCGGGCTTATTCGAACTTTCTGGAATTGACACAGGCTTAGGCTGCGGTGTTGGGCTCACAGTTGGGGGGGCATTGGACGTAGAGGCTACCGCTGCAGGAGACTTAGCTTTGCCACTTGGTCTTTCTTCAACAGGTGCAGGAACGCTTCTTCCGAAACCGACACAACCTGACACGAATAACAAAGTTAAAACTGCTGTCAAGCGAAGAGATGGATAAGTAAAAATAAATATACGCATATAACTCAAGCCACACCTGAACGTAAGGGTACAAAATGTACCGGCTCTAAAAAAGATCGCTTGTAACTGTTTTCCATTTTATCGATAACAACCAAGACCTGAGAGCCATGCTCGTTTGCAACAGGTGCAACCAAACGACCTCCCACGGCAAGTTGCTCAAGCCATGCTGGTGGAATATTGTCCCCACCTGCTGCAGAAATAATACCGGCATAGGGTGCACCTTGCTCAAAGCCCAACATACCATCACCTAAGATTAAATGGACATTTGGCAAACGCATAGGACGCAAGTTTTCCTTTGCTTTTTCATAGAGACCTTGTATTCGCTCGATGCTATAGACCTCTTTTGAGACTTGACCCAGAATTGCCGCCTGGTAACCACAACCTGTTCCAATTTCGAGAACACGCGAGAGCTTGCCTGTGATCATCAAATTTTTACCTAGTCGCAAAAGTTCTATCATTCTTGCGATAACGTTGGGCTTTGATATTGTTTGCCCAAATCCTATGGGCAAACTTGTATCTTCATACGCTTGATTTGCCAGCGCTGTGTCAATAAATTTATGCCTTTCTATGGTGGAAAAGGCTCTTAGCAGCATCTCATCCTGAACGCCTTGATCCACCAATTTTTGAACCATGCTTTGCCTGACTTTTGTCGAATCCAGACCTACGCCAGAAGCCAAAGTTGCGAATGAATCTAATGCAGATGATTTGTTTGAGCTTCGAAACTGTGTAGAGCCTTTTGTAAGCTGCGCCTTTTTTGGCGCTAGCCCATCAACCTTAGCTGGGAAGCTAGGTTTTTGCTTCATGCAATTTTTTCCCAGTTTTCAGCTGCAGTCTTCCAATGCATTAATTGATCATGCTCAGTCAAATCCACTTGAAGCGGTGTAATGGAAACATGCCCTTGTGATGTCGCAAAAAAATCCGTGTCGTGCGCTTCATCTCTGGCGGGTCCTGCACCACCAATCCAATACATCGTCTCCCCACGGGGGCTTTCCTGCGTAATGACACGCTGAGCGGGGTGTCTACGGCCAAGGCGACATACTTTGGGTGGCCCTAATTGACCAACAGGTAGGTTGGGAATATTGACATTCAAAAGCCAGGGCGAAGAACTGGCTTGATGAGATGACATTAATTGTGTAACCAAATGCTTTGCATACGCAGCAGCGTCTTGAATACGCACCCAATCTCTGTCAACTTGCGAAAATGCGATGGCTGGAACCCCCATCAGATAACCCTCCATGGCAGCGCCAACAGTGCCGGAGTAAATCGTATCGTCTCCCATATTGGCACCATTATTGATGCCAGAGACAACCAAGTCAGGTTTGTAGCCGAGCAATCCAGTCAATGCAATATGAACGCAATCCGCGGGTGTACCTGTGACGTATCTAAAACCGTTGCTTGCAGTGCGAATATAGATAGGTGAATGCAAGGTCAGCGCATTTGATTTGGCGCTGTTGTTTTGCTCTGGCGCAACCACCTCAACTTGAGCAATATCCTTCAGGGCTTCATACAAAGCAACGATTCCAAGCGCTTGGTAACCATCATCATTGGAAATAAGTATTTTCATGCTGTATCCAGTAAAGTGGCATTGTAAGGTTTGAGCATACAGGTCCCAAAATCCTCATCAACAATGTTTAGCTATTACTTACAATGAACTCTATATCAATTTAAGAAAGATGACAATGAAAGCTTGGCTATGTGAAAACCCTATTGGTGTTGAAGCACTTAGATGGACAGATATGCCCACCCCCAGTCCTTCACCTGATGAAGTACTCGTTGAAATTAAAGCAGCAAGTTTGAATTTTCCAGATATCCTCATTGTTCAAAATAAATACCAAATGAAGCCTAGCCTGCCGTTTGTGCCTGGCTCGGAGTACGCTGGCGTTATTCAAGCGATAGGCTCAAATGTCAAACACTTGGCTGTAGGGCAGTCGGTGGCGTGTCTCTCAGGTACAGGCGGGTTTGGCACACACACCTTAGCCCCCGCCAAACTTTGCGTCCCACTTCCCCCTCAATTTCCCCTGGTGGATGCCGCAGCTTTCATCATGATTTATGCAACCTCCTACCATGCTTTGATTGATCGCGCTCAACTGAAGGCAGGTGAAACAGTCTTGGTACTGGGAGCCGCTGGTGGCGTTGGATCGGCTGCCATACAGATCGCAAAAGCAGTGGGGGCCCGAGTGATTGCCGCCTCATCCACGCAAGACAAGTGTGATCTTTGCAAAAGTTTAGGCGCTGATGAAGTGATCAACTACAGCCAAGAAAATTTCCGCGATCAAATCAAGTCATTGACCCAAGGCAAGGGGCCTGACGTCATTTACGACCCCGTGGGCGGCGATTTTGCAGAACCTGCTTTCAGATCCATTGCATGGCGAGGCAGGTATTTGGTTGTCGGTTTTGCTGCAGGGCCTATTCCATCTTTACCCTTGAATTTGGCGCTTCTTAAAGGTGCCTCCATCGTTGGTGTTTTTTGGGGAGATTTTGCAAAGCGCGAGCCTGAAGCCAATGCCCAAATGATGGGTACCTTACTGGATTGGTACAGTAGTAAAAAAATCAAACCTCATATTGATTCGACCGTCAATATGGAAGATCTTCCTGCTGCCTATTTGCGAATGGGATCGCGTGAAGTCATGGGAAAGATGGTACTTGTCAACTGAACTGTCTCGGCAGAAAAATGGCAAAATCCGAGCTTGAAACACAGTTTTTTGCTAGGTTTTTTTTGTTCAACTTCTAAGGTGCTCAATGAGTCAAATTTTGCAATCTCTCTATAAAACCCTATTCGCAGGATTGGTCCTGCTTATTCTGGTCATCGTCATAGCCTCGTCTGTCTCTGGTCAGACCATTCAGTTTGGTCATGCTTGGGGAACATTTGTGATGAGATGGCTGCATGTCGTTTCTGGAATCATGTGGATTGGTTTACTGTGGTATTTCAATTTCGTTCAAATTCCTTCAATGGCCAGTATTCCTGATGAGCAGAAGCCTGCCATCAGCAAAGTCATTGCGCCTGCTGCCTTGTTTTGGTTCCGTTACGGCGCGTTGGCAACGGTCATCACAGGTTTGCTTTTGGCATGGATGCAGAAATATCTTTTCCTTGCCTTGACGCTTCAAATGCCATTTGCAGCCATAGGCATAGGTATGTGGATTGCACTCATCATGGCTTTTAATGTTTGGTTCATCATTTGGCCGAATCAGAAAAAGGCTTTAGGCATGGTTGTCGTTGAACCCGCTGAAAAAGCCAAGGCGGCCAGAACGGCGATGCTGACTTCACGTATCAACACCATGCTCTCCATCACCATGCTTTATATGATGGTTGCCCAACAAAATGGTGGACTATAAGTTTTAAATTAATTTATATGTAAAAAAACCGCACCAAGTTTTGAAAGACTTGGTGCGGTTTTTTATTTTTTGATAGCTTCAGAAGGATTTACCTGCGCCTGTTCGCGCTCTCGTTCTTTCTCTCGTTTCAGCTTCTCTTGCTTAAGTTCTTTCAGTTGAAAATAAGCAAAGACAAAGACAAGAAGAAATATACCGAGTTCAATCCAAATTCCCATGGTCAGACCAAAAAAGATTCTTAGGCTGCAACAGCCAGTTTTTCAGTGAAACCCAATTTGGTCAACGCGCCTTCTAGTTGGGCAACGCTTCTGTCAATATTGTGAAGCTTTTCCAGTCCAAATAAACCAATACGGAAAGTCATAAAGTCTGCTCGCTCATCGCATTGCAGGGGAACCCCAGCGGCGGTCTGAAGCCCCAATGCCAGAAATTTCTTGCTGTTTTGGATATCAGGATCCGTTGTAAAGCTGACAACAACACCGGGAGCCTTAAAGCCATCGGCAGCGACACTGACAA
>JBILIR010000174.1:0-4341 GCA_044368955.1 Limnohabitans sp. | reverse complement strand
TTCGCGTGACACCTCTTCAAACGAAGCAGTTGCACCCTCGCCCATGGCTTTTTCCATGAACAGTTTGGGATCGCGGTGCTTGACCATGCGCACCACTCGGTGGGCAAAGCTCAGCTTGCTGTGCGCACCTGCACCCACACCCAGGTAGTCGCCAAACTGCCAGTAGTTGGTGTTGTGCCAACAGCGGTGTCCCGCCTTGGCATAGGCTGACACTTCATAGCGTTGCATACCGATGGCTTGGGTTTGCTCGGTGATGCGGTCCAACATGTCATAGGCCAAGTCCTCCACGGGCAGGTCTGATGGTGGGTACTTGGCAAACATTGTGTTGGGTTCTATCGTCAGGTGGTAGATCGACAGATGCGGGGGCTTAAGTGCTAAAGTGACTTTCAAATCTTCATCGAGTTGCGCCATGGTTTGACTGGGCAAGGCATACATCAAATCAATATTGAAGGTCTCAAAGGCTTGGGAAGCCTCCTGCACCGCAGCGATGGCTTGATCAGCGTTATGCACACGTCCCAAAGCCTGTAAATGCTGATCGTTAAAACTTTGCACACCCACAGACAAGCGATTCACCCCCGCTTGTCTGAAAGCATGAAAACGCTCTGTCTAAAACGTGCCAGGGTTGGCTTCCAAGGTGATTTCACAATCTGGCACTAAATTTAAACGTGCCCGTAAATCGCTGATCAATCGAGCAATACCCTGCGCTGAAAACAAACTGGGGGTGCCGCCGCCAATGAAAATACTGTGCACCTGCCTGCCCCACACCATAGGCAAACTTGCCTCAATGTCAGCACACACCGCGTCAATGTAGGCAGACTCGGGCAGTTCAGCTTGACGCATCTCGTGCGAATTGAAATCGCAGTAAGGGCATTTCTTCAAGCACCAAGGCAGGTGCACATACACAGACAAAGGCGGCAGCGAGGGCAGTGACAAGGTACCTACCCGCATCAAATGCTGAATATCCAGCTTCATGAAAACCAGCGAGATTGCATCAATGCCAACATGGCTTTAGCTGCTTGTCCACGGTGACTTAAAGCGTTTTTTTCTTCCTCTGGCATTTGGGCAAAAGTTTTGCCCATGGAGGGAATCCACATCACAGGGTCAAAACCAAAACCTTTGTCGCCCAAGGGTTCAGTGGTAATTTCCCCCACCGCACGGCCTGTTGCAATCAAAGGTTCTGGGTCTTCGTGACTGCGAACTGCCACCAAGGTGCTGACCAAGGCAGCGCGGCGTTGTGTCACGCCCACCATTTGTTCTAGCAAAGCCTTGCGGTTGTTGTCATCGCTTTTGGGGTAGCCAAACTGGGTGCAATAGAAAGCTGTTTGCACACCAGGCAAACCACCAAAAGCATCCACACACAAACCTGCATCGTCTGCAATAGCAGGCAAACCGCTGTGCAGACTGGCATGTCGCGCCTTGGCCAAAGCGTTTTCAACGAAGGTGTGGAATGGCTCGTCGGCTTCTGGGATGTTCAATGTCGATTGCGCCACCAACGCCACACCCAAGGACGCAAACAGGGCTTGAAGTTCGGCGAGCTTTCCCGCATTGTTTGAAGCCAGCACCAAGCGAGTGGGGGACATGCTCATGCGCTGAGCGCGGCTTTTTGCAAACCAATCAATTCACGAATGCCCTTGTCAGCCAAACTCAGCAAACTGTCCATTTCAACGCGGGTAAATGCAACGCCTTCCGCTGTACCCTGCACTTCGACAAACCCGCCGTCACTGGTCATGACCACGTTCATATCGGTGTCGCACACCGAGTCTTCGGTGTATTCCAAATCAAGTAAGGCTTGGCCATGCAGCAGTCCCACAGAAATTGCCGCAACATGGTGTGTGATGGGGTTGGATGAAATCAGACCTTTGGCAATCAATCCATTGACCGCGTCTTGTGCCGCCACAAAGGCACCCGTGATGGCTGCAGTGCGGGTGCCGCCATCGGCTTGCAACACATCGCAGTCAAGCTGAATCGTGCGCTCACCCAATTTTTTCAAGTCGAATACCGCTCGCATAGAACGACCAATGAGGCGCTGTATCTCTTGGGTGCGACCACTTTGCTTGCCCTTGGCGGCCTCGCGGTCGCTACGGGTGTGTGTGGCGCGGGGCAGCATGCCGTACTCGGCGGTCACCCAACCCTCACCACTGCCACGTTTATGCGGAGGCACTTTTTCTTCCACCGAAGCCGTGCAAAGTACCTTGGTGTTGCCAAACGCAATCAAGACCGAACCCTCGGCGTGTATGGTGTAGTGGCGGCTGATGGTAACGGGGCGCAAGGCATCGTTGGCGCGTTGAAGACGAGAAGAAATGGTGCTCATAGCGGAGTAAGAAACCTTGTGTTGTGATAGGCGCTATTGTCCTTCAACCCTAGCTGCCAAGGCAGGGATAATGGCTCTTTAAAGAAAATCCACCTATGTCCTTACAAAGTATGACTGGTTATGCCAGCGCTCAAACCACGCTGGCAGCAGAGGGCGCTTCTGAAGGTGCGCGATTGGGCTTGGAAATTCGCAGCGTCAATAGCCGCTTTTTGGATGTGAGTTTTCGTTTGCCCGATGAATTGCGCCAGCATGAGCCGGCCTTGCGCGAACTGATAGGACAGCACATCAAACGTGGCAAAGTTGAGCTACGCGCTCACTTAGAAGCCTCCCAAGCCAGTGCCGTTGCCATGCCGGATAAAGCCCTGCTGCAAAACCTCATGGAGATTCAACAACTGGTGCGCAGCACCATGCACGATGCGGCATTGCTCTCGGTTGCTGAAGTTATTCGCCTAAGCCATGGCCCTGTGACACTCAACCAAGATTGGTCAACACAAGTCATGGCATTGGGCCAGCAGGTGCTTAGCCACCTGAGCGAAGCCAGACAACGCGAAGGGCAACGCTTAGCGGCTGATTTGCTGCAAAGAGCCCAACAATTACAGGCTTTGGCAGACCTTGCCCTCCCATTGGTGCCCAAAACCGTTGAAACCCAGCGTTTGCGCTTCTTAGAGCGCTGGCGTGAAGCCATGGAATTGGTTGATGCACAGGCCTTGCCAGACACCATCCACGAACGCGCCTTGGCCGAAGCTGCCAGTTTTGCGGTTCGTGCGGATGTTGCAGAAGAAGTCACCCGCTTGAAAACCCATTTGGATGAAATTGCCCGATTGCTACAACTTTCTACCCACAAAGAGGGTGTAGGCAAAAGGTTGGACTTTCTCATTCAAGAATTGCACCGTGAAGCCAATACACTTGGCTCCAAAGCCAGCGCCATCGAGATGACGCGCATCTCGCTGGACATGAAAGTGCTGATTGAGCAAATGCGCGAACAAGTTCAAAATCTTGAATGAAGACGATCTACCCAGGAAACCTTTTCGTGGTTGCCGCGCCCAGTGGGGCAGGCAAATCGAGCTTGGTCAAAGCCTTGATGGAGTTAGATGCAGGTGTGCAGCCATCGGTTTCGCACACCACCCGTGCGCCACGCGGACAAGAATTTCATGGCCGTGAATATTTCTTCATCGACGATACTGAATTCGACGCCATGGTGGCTAACAACGCATTTTTAGAGTGGGCCCATGTCCACGGCAATCGTTATGGCACCAGCAAATACACCATCGAAGAACGCATTTCCCAAGGCCTTGACGTCATTTTAGAAATTGACTTTCAGGGTGCTGTGCAAATCAAACGGCTGTTTGCCAATGCGGTGCTGATATTTATATTGCCCCCGAGTTGGGAAGAGTTGCGCTCTCGCTTGCAGCGACGCGGTGAAGACACGGCTGAAGTCATTGAAATTCGCTTGGCCAATGCCGCCACCGAGATGGCTCAGGCCCATGAGTTCGACTTCGTTATAATCAATCAACTATTTGACAAAGCCTTATTCGATCTTAAAGCTATTGTTCATGCGCAGCGCCTCAAATACGCGTCGCAACGCAGAATCAGAAGCGATATTTTCCAAGCCTTGAAACTCATCTGATCACCGGAGCACCACCATGGCACGCATCACTGTTGAAGACTGTCTCGAAAAAATCCCCAACCGCTTTCAGTTGGTTTTAGCCGCTACCTACCGCGCACGTATGCTGGCACAAGGCCACACACCCAAAATTGAGAGCAAAAACAAGCCAGGCGTGACCGCCTTGCGAGAAATTGCGGCTGGCAAAATCGGCATCGAAATGTTGAAAAAAGTACCAGGCTAAGCCCCTTAACTTAAGGCCTAGGCCTCAAATCACACCAAAGCACTGCGCATGCAGTGCTTTTTTTCGCCCTGTGAGCCATCACGCTTACAAAACGCTACAGTTAAGCCTATGGTTTCCGCGGAAAAAACCCTCACAGCCCCTACCCCCGCTAGCAATGCTGCAGCGGCAAGCTTTGCTTTGCTT
>JBILIR010000173.1:0-4342 GCA_044368955.1 Limnohabitans sp. | reverse complement strand
AATTGGCACAGTCGCCCAAAAGCCACATCAAAGGTGGCGGCCAAAGCCGCAGCGGCGCGATTCGACACAGTCGCAGCCGTGGCTCGCCCCTGCCGCCCCGCCCTGGATTGCCGAGGCAAGGCGCACGCTTGCATGTGCTGGCCACCTTGGGACACGCCGCCCCTAGGCAAAGATTGCGTAACCCTGCGCCGTCCGCCCAAGGTGCTGCAAGCCGTTTAGCCATTCGTGCCGAAGACTTCCACATCCACCGCTTTGCTGAGCGCACCCAAACCTGTTTGATTTTTGCCATTGATGCTTCAGGCTCGGCGGCGCTGCACCGCTTGGCCGAGGCCAAGGGTGCGGTCGAGTTGTTGTTGGCGCAGTCGTATGCACGGCGCGATCAGGTCTGTGTGGTGGGTTTTCGCGGCACCCATGCCGAGGTGTTGCTGCCCCCCACCAAATCGCTGGTGCGGGCCAAGCGCAGCTTGGCTGGCCTGCCTGGTGGCGGCGGCACACCCCTGCCCCATGCGTTGCAACTGTCGCTGGAACTCGCCTTGCAGCAACGCCGCTTGGGCGTCACCCCCAGCTTGGTGATGCTGTGCGATGGACGTGCCAATGTCAGCCTGCAAGGCAGTGGGGGACGCTCGCAGGCCTTGCAAGAATCGCTTTCCTTGGCGCAAGCGTGGCGCTCTTACGGTTTGCAAAGTATTTGGATAGACACCTCGGCCCGCCCCGAGCCGCAAGCCGAGCAAATTGCACTGGCGATGGGCGCCCACTATGTGCCCTTGCCTCAAGCCAATAGCCAGCGCATGGCGCAAGTGGTGCAGGCTGCCACCCGTCACAGCGAGCCTTCCCGTCACAGCGAGCCCGCGAGGGCGAAGCTGTCCACCTAGACCTTCAAACATGGACTGGCAAGCGCATCACCACGATTGGCCCCACGCCGAATTCAGTCGGTTTGTAGAAGCTGGCGGTGTGCGCTGGCATGTGCAACAAGCCGGTGATCAAGGACCACAGGTCTTGTTCATCCACGGCACGGGGGCCTCGGGCCATACTTGGCGAGACTTGTTCTTGCCGCTGGCGGCACATGCCAGGGTGTTGTCGGTCGATTTGCCCGGCCATGGCTTCAGTTCACTGGCTGCCGGTGACGGTATGTCGCTGCCGGGCATGGCGAGCAGTTTGCATACGCTGACGCAAGTGTTGGGTGTCAAATTGGATGTGTTCATCGGTCACTCGGCGGGTGCTGCCATTGCGGCGCAGATGGTGGTGGCACAGCGACTTAGCCCCCAAGCCTTGGTGGGCATCAACCCCGCATGGCTGCCGCTGCCGGGTTTGGCAGGGCTGCTGTTTCCCCCTGCTGCCAAATTGCTGGCCCTCACCTCTTTGGTGCCCCAATGGTTTGCCAAACAAGCCAGCAGCCCGGGCATGTTGGATAAATTGTTGGAAGGCACAGGCTCCAAGTTAGACGCCCGTGGCCAAGCCCTGTACGCCAAGCTGGTAGCTGACCCAGAACATGCGCAAGGCGCATTGAAGATGATGGCGGCTTGGGATTTGTCGTCAGGCCCGTCTATGCTGCGCCAACTGCATTGCCCAGTGCATATATTGGTTGGTGACAACGACCGCACCGTGCCTCCCGCACAGGCCCAGCAAGCGCTGGCCTTGCTTTCAGATGGTCACGTGCAGCGTTGGGCGGGATACGGGCATTTGGTGCATGAGGAAGCGCCAATGAAATGCGTGGCCTTTATACAAGAGGTTGCTTCGTCGCTGCGCTCCTCGCAATGACGGTGGCCTCGCAATGACGGAGTTGCTTCGCTGCGCTCGCAATGACAACCCACACGTCACTGCGAGGAGCAAAGCGACGAAGCAGTCCTAAGACGAAGCAGTCAGGTCTTGGCCATGCCCATCAAATGCGCCATGTCCTTGAAGAAAATTTTCACGTGGGCCATGGGTTTTTTGCGCTCTAGCTTTTTGTTCATGTACGAGTCGAAGGTGAGTTTTTGCACGTCCTTGTCTTCGCACATCTTTACAAAACTTTCGCGGCGCTTGTCGGTGCTGTACCAAAAATACTGCATGATGCCCAGCACCCAAAACACGGTGCCATGGTCTTTCATGAAGCGCTTGCGGGCAAGCTTTAAAGCCGCTGGATTGCGTTGTACCAAGCATTCGTGGGCTACGTCTGCTGCCAATCGACCACCCAACATCGCGTAATAAATGCCCTCGCCTGACGCGGGGGCAACCACGCCTGCGGCGTCACCTGCCAACACCACATCACGGCCGTTGTCCCAACGTGGCAGCGGTTTCATGGGCAGGGGCGCACCTTCGCGGCGCAACACGGTAGCGTGCTGCAAACCGGCGGCGTCGCGCAAACGCCCGACGGCACTGCGCAGCGAAAAGCCTTTGTCGGCGCTGCCGGTACCCACGCTCATGGTGTCGCCATGGGGGAAGACCCAGCCGTAAAAATCGGGCGACAAACTGCCGCGGTAATACACGTCGCAACGTGAGGGATCGGACTCGGTTTGCACCATGTTTTCGGGCGTTTTGACAATCTCGTGGTAGGCAAACACATACTTGGTTTTTTCTGCACCTGGCACGGCTTGGCGAGCTACCTCGGAACGAGCGCCATCGGCACCAATGATGCAGCGTCCCCGCACACTGGCGGCTTTTTCCATGCCATCGTCGGTGCGTATGGTGAAGTGCACACGGCTGACACCATCGTCATCTCGGCTGAGTTTGTCAAACACGCCGCGCTGACGCACCGCACCGTGGTTTTCAGCCCGTACACGCAACCATTCGTCGAACTGGTCGCGGTTGACCATGCCCACAAAGCCTCCCTCGATAGGAATATCGACCTTTTTGTCTTTGGGCGACACCATGCGGGCTGCCCGTGCTTTGGCCACCAACAGTTCATCGGGGATCTCGAAGTCTTTGATCAAGCGAGGCGGAATCGCACCGCCGCAAGGTTTGATGCGACCTTGCCTGTCGAGCAGCAGCACATGGCGTCCAAGGCGAGCTAAATCGTCTGCTGCAGTTGCGCCGGCGGGTCCGCCGCCGACCACCACCACGTCATAAGTCAAGTTTTGCATGAGAAGTGCTCCTGGTATGAGATTGCGCTTGGGAAAATGAAATGGCATCAGCCTGAGAAGTAAGAAGGTGTTGCGGCGCATTGCGCCACGCAAAAGCGCTGACCATCATGCCGGCGACCAGCAAGGGCACACCGAATGCGCTAAGGCTTAATGCTCGACCCACGGGGTCACGCATGAAGCGCATCATCAAAGGGGTTTGTGCATAAATCAACAGCAGCACCGCCACCGCGTAGGGCAACAAACCCCAAGCCAGCAACAAAGCCACTACAACGAATTGGGGCAGCAACATCACCCAACATGCGGTGCCAGCAGCACCTTTGACGCCGAGTTGCACCGGCAATGACCACACACCCATTTGGCGGTCGCCTTCGATGGACTTGAAATCATTCAAGGTCATGATGCCGTGCGCTGCCAAGCTGTAGAGCAAGGCCAAGGTGATGATGTGGGCGTCGGGCATGGCGCCACCCAACATGACCGCCGCGCCGGTGATCCATGCCAAACCTTCGTAGCTGAGCGCACAAGCGGCGTTGCCAATCCAGCCGTCTTTTTTGAAGCGAAAAGGGGGCGCGCTGTAGGCCCATGCCAGCACCAGCGCCAGCAAGGTGGCTCGAAATGCCCAAGTGCCGAGCTGCCACGCCCACAGCATGGACAACAAAGTCCAAACAATGGCGATGTACAAGCCCCAGCGCCCAGGAATTCGCCCTGAAGGAATGGGCCGCTGGGGTTCGTTGATGGCGTCGACGTGGCGGTCAAACCAATCGTTCACCGCTTGGCTGCAAGCGCAGACCATGGGGCCTGCCAACAGCATGCCACTCAGGATCAGTAGCCAATGTTCCGCCAGTGATTGCCCCGAAGACACCGCGCCACAGGCAAACGCCCACATGGGTGGGAACCAAGTGACGGGCTTGAGCAGTTGTAAAACAGCGGAAGGTTGGGGAAGCGCCATACCCCCATTTTTCATTTGACAGAAATAAATGTCAATCTAAGTTGACGCTTTTTTGCGAGGTCTAGGGTTTACTCTGACTCGTCTTCAGCAACCATGCCATAGCGGTGTAATTTCACATACAGGCTTTGGCGAGACAAACCCAGCATCTCGGCGGCGGACGCGCGGTTGTTTTGGGTGAGTTCGAGGGCAGCTTGTATGCACATGCGTTCAATCATGGTGCTGGTTTCGCCCACGATCTCTTTCATAGGCATACGCCCCACGAGTTGCGACAACTGCGCCACCGAGTCGGCCATGCCACCAGTGGTGGCAGGCATGGCGTCACGCCCACGTGCGCCAG
>JBILIR010000172.1:0-4350 GCA_044368955.1 Limnohabitans sp. | reverse complement strand
TGCACCAGGAATATGCGGAAAGAACAGATAACGTGAGTACACAGCAGAACCTGTGACATAGGCAAAGACACCCAGTGCAGATCCCACCATGACCACAGGCATGATGGCCAAGCCATCTAGCCCATCCGTCAAATTGACTGCATTGCTAGAACCTACGATCACCACATAGGTCAAGCCTACAAAACCAAGTACCCCTAATGGGTAGCTGATTTCTTTAAAGAAGGGCAATAGCAAACCTGCTTTAGGTGGCAAGTTGACATCAAAGCCTGAACGCACCCAACTGTAAAAAAGTTCCATCACACGCAGGTTGCTGACCTCTGAAATGCTGAATACCAAGTAAAGTGCAGCCAGCAAGCCAATGATGGATTGCCAAAGGTATTTTTCGCCAGAGGGCATTCCCTCGGGGTCTTTTCGCACGACTTTGCGCCAATCGTCGACCCATCCTATGACCCCAAAGCCCAAAGTAACCAACAACACAATCCACACAAATCGGTTGGATAAATCCACCCATAACAAAGTGGACAACGCAATAGCGAGCAATATCAGTACGCCTCCCATGGTGGGCGTGCCCGATTTCACAAGGTGCGCCTCAACACCATAGCCTCTGATGGGTTGTCCAATTTTGAGTTGTGTCAATTTGCGAATCACAAAGGGACCCGCAATCAAGCCGATCATGAGTGCAGTCAGCGCAGCCATCACCGCCCTGAAGGTAAGGTATTGAAATACGCGCAAATACCCATAATCTGGCGACATGGCCTGTAGCCACTGGGCCAAGCTCAAGAACATGGAACCTCCGTGGTGTTGGAAGAAGATGAACGGCTGTTTACCCAGGTCTGAATGGCTTGCACCACACGCTCCATACGCATGAAGCGAGATCCTTTGACCAGCACAGTTTCCACCATGGGCAATCTGGCTTGTACCTGTGCATACACCTCATCGATAGATTGACAGTGCTTTGCATTTGAAAATGCCTTGGCTGTGTCGCGGCTAAGCTTGCCTAAGGTAATGAGATGTTCAATACCACTGGCTTGCGCATAGCGTCCGACCTCAGCATGGAATTCTGCGCCTTGTGTTCCCACCTCGCCCATGTCACCTAGCACCAGTAAACGTGGTTGGGTTGATTGGGCCAACACGTTGATGGCAGCGCGTACCGAGTCTGGGTTGGCGTTGTAACTGTCATCGATCAACAGCAATTGGCGATCTGCCCACTTGAGAATGATGGAACGCGATCTGCCATTGACAGGTGTAAACGAAGCGATGCCCTGCTCAATGAATGCCAAAGGTACTTTTGCTGCAAGCGCACAGGCGATGGCTGCCAATGCATTGTGAACATTGTGCTCACCTGCCACCGACAAGCTGGTGGCAAGCTTTCCCATAGGCGTTTGAACGCTGAGTTGCCACTGATGGTTTGACCATGCGCTATGGATAAGTTGCACATCTGCCGCAACTGATCGTCCAAAACACATCACTTGTCTTGTGCCCGTTAACTTACGCCAAACCGCTGTGTAAGTATCCTCTGCTGGAAATACAGCGATGCCATTGGATGGCAATGCGGCAATCACTTCGCCGTTCTCAGCAGCGACTGCTTGCACGCTGTGCAGAAACTCTTGGTGTTCACGTTGTGCGTTATTGACCAATGCAATAGTGGGAGAAGCCAAACTGGCGAGTTCTGCAATTTCTCCTGCATGGTTCATGCCCAACTCGACCACTGCACTTCGATGGTGGGCTTGCAATCGCAACAATGTAAGTGGCAGACCAATGGCATTATTGAAGTTTCCTTGGGTTGCCAGTGATTCATCGCCTTGCCATGCACTCAATATGCTGGCAATCATCTGTGTGACGGTGGTTTTGCCATTGCTACCAGTCACAGCAATCAAAGGAATTGAAAACTGGGAGCGCCAAGCATGGGAAAGCTCACCAAGTGCTTTCAATGTATCGGCCACCTCTAAGCCCATCAAGCCGGCTTCTTTCAATCCATGGTTTGCAATGGCAGCACCAACACCTTGGCCATTAAGTTGACCTAAAAAGTCGTGCCCATCAAACCGATCGCCTTTCAATGCAATGAACAGATCACCACGCAATAGGCTTCGGCTGTCGGTGTGGATACGGGCTACCTTTAGGCTGGGATCCCCAACCAGGCGACTATGGGGCAACCAAGCATGCAGTTGTCCCAATGAAGTATGCAGATGCTGAGTCATGCATCGCCCCATAAACTTAAGGCAGCCAACACATACTTTTCATCTGAAAAGGGGATTTGCACCCCTCCCATTTCTTGGTAATTTTCATGCCCTTTGCCTGCGATAAGAATGACGTCTTGTGACTTGGCATGGCGTATGGTTTGTGCAATGGCTTGCGCTCGCTCTATGCAAATGATCGCTTTGGATGGGTCGGATAAACCATCCACCATATGCGCAATGATGTCTTGCGGTTTTTCAGTGCGCGGGTTATCACTGGTTAAAACAATACGGTCAGCTCCATCCTCTGCCGCTTTCGCCATGAGCATTCGCTTGCTTCCATCTCGATCACCACCGCATCCAAAGACACAGTACAACTGCCCTTCACGTGCATTTGCCATGGGTCGCAAGGCTTTAAGCGCCTGTATCAGCGCATCGGGTGTGTGCGCATAGTCAATCACAACACAAGGTGTTTTTGTCCCGCCCAAACTTTGCATGCGGCCTGGAACAGATGGTAATTGGTGACAAGCTTTGATGGCCTGTGAAAGTTCTATCCCAAGTGCACGCATCGAGGCTAAAACGCCGAGTAGATTAAGCACATTGAATTCGCCCACTACATCAGTTTTCAGCAGGTGAATTTCATCTCTCTCCACCACTTCAAATTGCAAACCATGCTTACCGTTTTGTACAGACTGCGCACGCAGTCTTGCGTCACCCAGCATAGAAATGGTCCAAATATCTGCAGACTCTTGCGCTTTATTCGCTTGCATCTGCGCAGCCAATGCTTTGCCATGGATGTCGTCGATGTTGATGACCGCTGCTTGCAACTCTGGCCAAGCAAACAGACTTGACTTCGCTTGCCAATAGGCATCCATATTGCCGTGGTAATCCAAATGGTCTTGGGTGAAATTGGTGAAGATGGCGACCTTCAGTCGCGTCCCAGTTAAACGATGTTCACTCAACCCTATAGACGAAGCCTCTATGGCGCAGGCTTTGACACCATCATCGACCCACTGACGTAACTGAGCATGAAGTTGCAAAGGGTCGGGTGTTGTCATCCCAGTGATGTGTAACTGATGCGCTTCACCCATGCCCAATGTACCCACCAGGGAGCATCGTTGACCCAATCGGCTAAGCGCATGCGATAACCACCATGCAGTGGATGTTTTTCCGTTGGTCCCAGTCACGGCCAGCATCGTCAGGTTTTGACTTGGTGACTCAAAGTACGCGTCCGCAATAAGGCCACAGGCTTGTTTTAAATCTTTATAAACGCCAACTGTTTTCTCTTCGTGCATCCAGGGGTATTGTTCAATTCCGTTGGACTCCACAAGACATGCGCTTGCCCCTTGTGATAAGGCTTGAGCTACATATTGACGCGCGTCGTGCGTCAAACCTGGCCAAGCAAAAAAACCGTCCCCCTTTTTGACTTTTCGACTGTCAATATGGAGCTGCCCTGAGACCATTTTTCTCAACCAATGTGCTGCTTGGGATGGCGTCTGTAATGAATGCATCAAAACGACTCCGGCTCGGCTTTGGTGACGACTTGTGGCTTGACAGCCCTATCGGGTTGAATACCTAACATACGCAAAGTTTGCTGTACGGTTTCACTGAAAACGGGTGCAGCAACATCGCCACCATAGTAGCGCCCATTGCTAGGCTCATCAATCATCACTGCAACCACAATACGGGGCGTTTCTATGGGGGCCATCCCTACAAAAAAGCCTCTGTACTTTTTAGCTGCATAGCCTTTGCCTTCTTGCTTATGGGCAGTACCCGTTTTCCCGCCTACGGAGTAGCCCATGGTTTGGGCCTTGGGTGCAGTGCCGTCTGGTCCTGTGACCATGTTGAGCATATTGCGAACTGCCACGGCATTTTGAGCGCTGATCGCACGCACCCCTACCACCTTGTCCTCTCGCTTGAGTAGACTGACAGGTACGACCTCGCCATCTCGTGCAAACACCGTATAGGCTTGTGCCAATTGAAATAAGCTTGTGGACAAACCATAGCCAAAACTGGCGGAGGCATGTTCAATTGGTCGCCATTTTTTGTTGGGACGCAATCGTCCAGCAACCGCACCTGGAAAGGGAATTTGAGGCTTTTGTCCAAAACCCACTTGGGTATACATCTCCCAAATATCTTTTGGGGTCATCTTCATTGCAATTTTGACTGTGCCAAC
>JBILIR010000287.1:0-2953 GCA_044368955.1 Limnohabitans sp. | reverse complement strand
ACTCCTCAACGACACCTTCCTCAAAGCCTGCTTGCGTCAGGCCACCGACCACACCCCCGTTTGGCTGATGCGCCAAGCTGGTCGCTATTTGCCCGAGTACTGCGCCACCCGCGCCAAGGCCGGCAGTTTCATGGGGCTGGCCACCAATGTGGACTACGCCACCGAAGTCACCCTGCAGCCGCTGGACCGCTATGCGCTGGATGCGTCGATTTTGTTTTCCGACATCTTGACCGTGCCCGACGCCATGGGGCTGGGCCTGTCCTTTGCCCAAGGCGAAGGGCCGAAGTTTGCGAAAGTGGTGCGCGACGAAGCGGCCGTGGCCGCCTTGGCCGTGCCCGATATGCACAAGCTGCAATATGTGTTTGACGCGGTCACCTCCATTCGCAAAGCTTTGAACGGGCGCGTGCCGCTGATTGGTTTTTCGGGCAGCCCGTGGACGCTGGCTTGTTATATGGTGGAAGGTGGCGGCTCGGACGACTACCGTTTGGTGAAAAGCCTGATGTACAGCCGCCCCGACCTGATGCACCGCATCTTGACGGTCAATGCCGACGCCGTGGCCCTCTATTTGAATACCCAAATCGAAGCTGGTGCCCAAGCGGTGATGGTGTTTGACAGCTGGGGCGGCGTGCTGGCCGATGGTGCCTTCCAAGAATTCAGCCTGGCCTATACCCGCCGCGTGTTGGCGCAGCTCAAACGCAGCCATGACGGCGCGGTGATTCCACGCCTGGTGTTCACCAAAGGCGGCGGTTTGTGGCTGCCCGAGATGAAAGACCTGGACTGCGAGGTGCTGGGCTTGGACTGGACCATGAACCTCGGCACCGCAAGACGTTTGGTGGGCGGCGAGGTCGGCGGCCCTGGCAAAGCGCTGCAAGGCAATATCGACCCGAACATCCTGTTTGCGCCACCCGCGCAAATCGCCACCGAGGTCCATCGCGTGTTGGACAGCTTTGGCAAGCCCCACACTGACACCAACACCACCGGCCCGACGCACATCTTCAACCTCGGTCATGGCATCAGCCAGTTCACCCCGCCCGAGCATGTCAGCACCTTGGTGGACGCGGTGCACAGCCACTCCAAAAAGCAGCGTCAAGCCGCATGAACACCCCCTTTTGACCCAAAAGTTTTACCCTGCTCCAAATAGTTATGCACAAATTTTTGGAGACCGATTAACTAAGGACTTACTCCCCAAAAAAAATTGCAGATCTTCAGTTTTTAGTTAAGTGATTGATTTATATAGACTCTATGAGCTGCCAATTTTTCGTGCATTGTGTTCAAAGCCCTTATTTTTCGGGCTTGCGGCGTCAGTATGGCAAGCTGTCAACAAAGTTATCCACAGAATTTTGGGATGACTGTCAAAGCCCCTTCTCAATCAACAACTTAGCTCAATTTGTGAAGATCTGTATCAGTTTCACGCCGCAAATGAGGGCTTGACATGCGGCGAGAAATTTTTGTTCTGGTGCCCACACCCGCTTACAGCCGATTAACGGGGCCATTGACTTACGAAACCGAGGAAGAGGTGCAAGTGGGTTGTCTGGTGCGGGTGCCCTTGGGGCAACGCGATACCTTGGGTCTGGTGTGGCCTCAAGCGCCAGAGCAGCTTGAGACTTCATCCCACACACTTAAAACCATTCATTCGGTTTTGCATGGCATCCCCCCTTTGTCTGCGAATTGGCTGAAGCTGATTGACTTCGCTGCCAACTACTACCAACGCAGTGCCGGTGAATTTGCCATGGCCTGCTTGCCACCGTCCTTGCGTGACATGACGGCGCTGCAGTTTGAGCGAAAGCTCTCTCGCCTCAAGCCGTTGGCGGCAGTCAGCGCGGAAAAGGCTTCGCAGCCGCCTCTCACGCCTGAACAAACGCAAGTGTTGGCGCAGCTGGCCCAGCACACTGGACCGTTTTTACTCCATGGCAATACCGGCAGCGGCAAAACCGAGGTGTATTTGCGCCGCGCCGCCTTGGTGCTGGAAGATGCACCGCAAGCCCAGGTCTTGTTGCTGGTGCCAGAGATCAACCTCACGCCCCAGCTGGAAGCCAGGGTGCGCCAACGCTTTGCCCATCTAGGCGACAGCGCCATCGTCGCCATGCACAGCGCCATGACACCGGCGCAACGCCTCAACAGTTGGTTGGCAGCCCATTTGGGGTCGGCGCGTATTGTGCTGGGCACACGTTTGGCCGTGCTGGCCTCCATGCCAAACCTGAAACTCATTGTGGTTGATGAAGAGCACGACCCCAGCTATAAACAGCAAGAGGGTGCACGCTACTCTGCCCGCGATTTAGCGATCTACCGCGGCCAGCTTGAAGGCGCACAGGTACTGCTGGGTTCGGCCACGCCGTCTCTAGAGAGTTGGCACCACAGCCGGGCCGCCGTTGCTGGTCAGCCGGCACCCCGCTACCAGCGCTTGTCCATGCCCAGCCGCGTGGGTAACAGCGCCTTGCCTGTGTTGCGACGTGTGGACATGAACAACCAGCCACGCAAAACCTTGATCTCAGCACCTCTGTTGGCCGCCATGCGAGAAAGGCTGGGTAGGCAAGAGCAGGTGTTGGTGTTGTTGAATCGGCGTGGCTATGCGCCGGTCTTGCATTGCACCGAGTGCGGCTGGAAAAGCGAATGCCCGCATTGCAGCGCCTACCGCGTGTTCCACAAAGGCGACCGCACCCTGCGCTGCCACCACTGCAGCCTGACCCAAGCCGTGCCGCGTGCCTGCCCCGCTTGCGGCAACCAAGACATTGCGGTGTTAGGTCACGGCACAGAAAAAGTAGAAGAATTGCTGGCCGAGCTGTTGGCCGACATGAAACGCCCCGATGGCTCACCCCTGAGGGTGGCACGCATTGACGCTGACACCACGCGCCTGAAGGGTGAATTGGTCAAACAACTCGCCCAAGTGCATGACGGTGAAGTGGATGTGTTGGTGGGCACGCAAATGGTGGCCAAGGGCCATGACTTTCGCCGC
>JBILIR010000033.1:0-9361 GCA_044368955.1 Limnohabitans sp. | reverse complement strand
GAGTTTGGTCGTGGCACTCAACCCCGATGGCGCTTTGTTCTCCGCTGACTTTCGTGCCCCCGAGCGGCTGTTTTCACTGCTCTTGCAAGCGGCAGGGCGAGCGGGGCGAGACGCGCAACTGGGCGCATCACAAGCCTGTGAAATGTGGGTGCAAACCTTTCATCCCACGCACCCTGTGTTTGAATTTTTAAAGCGTCACGATTTTGCGGGTTTTGCGACACAACAGCTGCAAGAGCGCGAACAAGCGGGTCTGCCACCCTACAGTTTTCAAGCTTTGCTGCGTGCCGAGGCGCGAACGCAGCAAGCCGCGCAAGATTTTTTGAATGCAGCCAAAGCATTGGGTGAAGCGCGTTTGCCCGCCGATGCTGGGGGTTTAAGCGTTTACCCCGCCGTGCCCATGAGCATGCAACGCGTGGCCAATGTGGAACGAGCGCAAATGTTGGTGGAGAGCTATTCACGCAAACACTTGCAGCAATTTTTAGCCATGTGGCAGGACGATTTGCAGCAACTCAGAGGGCAGCACAAGGCTGTGCTGCGCTGGGCCATTGATGTTGACCCCTTGGCGATTTAAAAGCGTTTTTTCAAGCCTTGTACCAAGCTACCCAAGCTGAAAAGCTGGGGAACGCCAGCGCAGTGGACAGCAATATCACCCGCGTGATGCGAGCGCTGTCGGCGCCAAAGCGCTCGGCCAGCAAGGCGCTGTTGCTGGCACTGGGCAAAGCAGCGACTAATACCACCGCCATCAAGGCCGTGGGCGTGAGCGGCAAACCCAGGTACATCAAGCCCCAACCCAATGCCGCCACCCCCAAGGGATGTACCACCAGTTTCAAGACCACCAACACCGCGTCTACACCGCCGCGCTGCCAATGCCACCACCCATGCGCTGAGGGCGGCACAGGTCGCGCCAGCAAGGCCCCAATGGTGAACAAGGCCACGGGTGCTGCAGCACCTGCCATCAAGCCCACGGTTTGCGTCAGCATCTCGGGCAAAACCCAAGCATTGATCGATGCCAAGGCGCCCAAACCAATCGCCCATGTCAGGGGAATGCTGAAAACACTTTTGATCGCCTGAACCAAGGCGGTGCGAGCGCCGTGGGTTTGCGCTTGGTCTAAGCGAGATAAGGCAATGCAGACGGAGCTGGTGAAAAACAAATCGACCACGATGGTGACAATGGCTGGCCCGACCGCTGCAGGGCCAAACAGGCTCAGCAACAAAGGCAGCCCCATATAGCCGGTATTGGGAAAAGCCACGGCCATGGTGCCAAAAGCGGATTCGTTCCAGTTGCTCTGGCGTCGAAGCACCCACATACCCAACAGCACCATCACCGTGGCGCTGAGGGTGTAGAGCAAGGCCACTGAACCGTCCAGCAATTGCGCCATGGGCGTGTTGGCGCCAAAGCGAAACAGCATGGCGGGCAAGGCGAAATACAGCACAAAACCGTTCAGCCCAGGAATGGCCGTCAACGGCAGCCAACCTCGCTTGGCAGCAACGTAACCCGCCAACACCAAAGCGAAAAAAGGAAAGGTGACACCCAGAATAGTCAGCATATGGACTGATTGTCATCGGTATGATCACCGGCTTTGCCGCCAACGCTTCCCCTGCTGTCTCCTGCATGTCATCGGACCTGAATCTCCCCCAACTCGAAGCGGTCCACCATGTACAAGGCCCTTGTCTTGTGCTGGCCGGTGCGGGTTCGGGCAAGACCCGCGTCATCACCCACAAAATTGGCCACCTGATTCAACTCGGGCTGGAACCCGAGCGCATTGCCGCCATCACTTTCACCAACAAAGCCGCTGCTGAAATGCGCGAACGCGCCAAGAAACTGGTGGGTCGAGACGCACAAAAAGTGGTGATTTGCACTTTTCACGCTTTGGGTGTGCGCATGTTGCGGCAAAACGGCAAGGCGCTGGGCTTGAAGAAAAACTTCAGCATCTTGGACACCGATGATGTGAACTCCATCTTGAAAGATGCAGGTGGCACCACCGATGCAGCCACCGCTCGTCAATGGCAATGGGCGATCAGCCTGTGGAAAAACCAAGGCCTGAACGCTGCCATGGCCGAGGCGCAAGCCAGCAACGACAACGAACGCATAACGGCACACATCATGGCGCGGTACGAAGAGCGCTTGAGTGCCTACCAAAGCGTGGACTTTGACGACCTGATTGGCCTTCCCCTGAAGCTCTTGCAGCAACACGCTGAGGTTCGCGAACAGTGGCAACAACAGATGGGCCATGTGCTGGTGGACGAATACCAAGACACCAACGCCACGCAGTACGAAGTGCTGAAATTGTTGGTAGGCGAGCGAGCCCGATTCACCGCGGTGGGCGACGACGACCAGTCCATCTACGGCTGGCGCGGTGCAACCTTGGACAATTTGCAGCGCTTGCCGCACGACTTTCCCGCTTTGAAGGTGGTGAAGTTGGAGCAAAACTACCGCTCCACCTCGGCGATTTTGCAAGCGGCCAATAACGTGATTGGCCCCAACCCCAAGCTGTTTCCCAAGACCTTGTTTTCTGAACTGGGCGAGGGTGAGCCGGTGCGGGTGATGGACGCTGACAACGAAGAACACGAGGCCGAGCGCTTGGTCAACCGCATTCAAAGTCTGCGTGGGGGCAACGACACCGGCGAAGGCATGAGCCAGTTCCGTGCGTGGAAAGACTTTGCGGTGCTCTACCGCGCCAACCACCAGTCACGCATGTTGGAGAAAGCCTTTCGCAAAGCGGCGATCCCCTACAAGGTGTCGGGTGGTCAAAGCTTTTTTGACCGCGCTGAAATTCGCGACTTGTGCGCTTGGCTGCGCTTGCTGGTGAACAACGACGACGATCCGGCGTTTTTGCGCTGCGTCACCACTCCTAAGCGCGGCATCGGCCACACCACCTTGCAAAAGCTCGGCGAATTTGCCAACCAGTACCGCATCAGCCTGTTTGAAGCGGTGTTCAGTCACTCGCTGGGCGCGGCGCTGCCCGCCAAAGCGGTGGGCAGCTTGCAAGCCTTTGGCAACGAGATCAACGATTTGCAGTTCCGTGCCCGCCACACCCAAGGCGCTGAAGCGGCGCTGGCCTTGTTGACCGAGTGGCTCAAAGACATCGATTACGAAAAGCATTTGTACGACAGCGAAGAGAGCGAAAAACTCGCAGCCGCGCGTTGGGCCAATGTGATGGACTTCATTGATTGGATGGCCAAACGCTGCGGCGGCGAGGTCGACGATGCGGCAGGCGTGAGCCTCATGGGTGAAAGCAAGACCCTTTTAGAGGTGGCACAAACCATCGCCCTGTTGTCAACGCTGTCCGAGCGTGAAAAAGACCAAGACGTGGTCACCCTCTCCACCTTGCACGCTGCCAAAGGTTTGGAGTGGCCGCATGTGATGATGGCTGGTGTGAACGAAGGCTTGTTGCCCTTCAAGCCCGAGGAAGATGGCGTCAGCCTGCAACAAGACGCTTTGAACCTGACCCGCATCCAAGAAGAGCGCCGCCTGATGTACGTGGGCATCACCCGCGCCCAGCGCAGCTTGGTGGTGAGTTGGAGCCGCAAGCGCAAAAAGGGGCGAGAGATGGTGAGTGCCTTGCCCAGTCGCTTCATCGCCGAGATGGCGCTCAATACCGCCACCACCAAAGAAGACCCACGGGCCAAACTTCGGGCGCTTCGTGCCGAGTTCGCCCAACGCGTCGAAGCCGAAAAATTGGGGTCAGATCCCAATTAAGATGGGGGCATGAGCGTTCATACCCTACACAACTCAGCCACCGACGCGGTGTGGCAAGCCAAGGTCCATTTGGCAGCTGCCTTGCGCTTGGCTGTTCTCGATGGTTTTGAAGAGGGCATCGACAACCACTTCACCATGACCGTGCCTGGCCGCGAGGACGCTTACCTGGTGCTGCCCTTTGGCAAGCATTGGTCCGAGGCCCGTGCCAGCGACATGATCGTATTCAACGAAGCAGGTGAAACCTTGGAAGGCTCAGGCGTGGTCGAGTTATCCGCCCAGTGCATTCACGCACCCTTGCACCGCTTGAGCGGCGCCAAAGTGGTCTTGCATACCCACCAACCTTGGGCAACTGCGCTCAATATGTTGCAAGATAACCGCTTGTTGCCCGCCAGCCAAACCGCGGCGTTCTTTCACAACCGCATCGCCTACGATCACACCTACACCGGCTTGGCCAAAACATTGAGCGAGGGTGAGCGCTTGGCCGCCATCTTGCAAGACAAGCAAGTGCTGTTCATGAAAAACCACGGCGTGGTGACCGTCGGCAACAGCGTGGCGCAGGCCTACCGGCGCTTGTACAAACTGGAAAAAGCCTGCCACACCCAGTTGCTGGCCATGGGCAGCGGCCAACCCTTGCAAGTGCTGAGCGAGGAAGTGATTGCCGAGGTGTTGCAACGCGCACCCGCTGACCGGCATCCGGTGTCTGAACGCGAGCGTTTGTATTTTGAAGCCATGCTGCGGGTGCTTGACCGTGTTAATCCTGGCTACGCCGACTGAACATGGCTTTGTGAGCGTTCGCCATGAGCGACTTCGTCGAGTTTTTGCATGAGGTGTTTGCGGATTTAGGCCCTATCACCACGCGGCGCATGTTTGGGGCGCATGGCATCTACCACCAAGGTTTGATGTTTGGCCTGTACGCCCAAGACCGTTTGTACTTAAAAACCGATGCCAACAACCTCCCCCAGTTTGAGGCGCAGTCGTCACAGCCGTTTACCTTTGAGCAACGCGGCAAGCAGGTGAAACTGTCTTATTGGAGCGCACCCGACTTTGTGTTGGACGACCGCGAAAAGGCTGCGCAGTGGGCGCAAAGCGCATTGGATGCCGCCATGCGGTCGCAAGAGGCCAAGGATCGCCTTGCCAACAAGCCGCCTTGGCGGCGTAACTAAACCATCCGTAACAGGGGCTTATCGCCCTTTTTCTGCGCCAAACTGCCCACGACTGCGGCATCTTCAAACCCATGCTGCTTGAACACCGCCATCACGGCGTCCAGCGCCTCGGGCGCACAACTCACCAACAAACCGCCGCTGGTTTGCGGGTCGCTAAGCAAGGCTTGGTCCACCGATGAAAAACCCGCTGGCAAGACCACTTCCGCGCCATAACCCGCCCAATTGCGCCCAGAAGCGCCGGTGATGAAACCTTGCTGCGCCAAGGCTTGCACACCCGCCAGAAGCGGAACGGCCGACCAATCTATGTGCGCATCCAAATCCGCGCCACGTGCCATCTCCAGCGCATGACCCGCAAGCCCAAACCCCGTGACATCGGTCAAAGCATGAACACCAGCCAGTGCCGCCAAATCAGGACCCGGCGTGTTCAAGCGGGTGGTGGTAGCAATCATCTGCGCATAGCCCTCAGGCGACAAAGCCTCTTTCTTCAAGGCCGCCGACAAAATGCCCACACCCAAGGGCTTGCCCAAAACCAAGACATCGCCTGCTTTTGCCGAGGCATTTCGCTTGATGCGACTGGGGTGTGCCAAGCCCAACACCACCAAACCGTAAATCGGCTCGACCGAATCAATGCTGTGCCCCCCCGCGATGGGGATGCCTGCTGACTGACACACGCTTTGGCCGCCTTGCAATATCTGTCCAATCACTTCGGTGCTGAGCACATTGATGGGCATGCCCACCAAGGCCAACGCAAAGATCGGTGTGCCGCCCATGGCATAGACATCGCTGATGGCATTGGTGGCGGCGATACGGCCAAAGTCAAACGGGTCGTCGACGATGGGCATGAAAAAGTCGGTGGTGGCTATCAGCGCTTGGCTGTCATTGAGCTGGTACACCGCCGCGTCGTCGGCCGTATCAATACCCACCAGCAGTTGCGCTGGCAAGGGCAAGCCACTCATGCCGCCCAAAATATCGCGCAAGACCCCAGGGGCGATCTTGCAACCGCAACCGCCCCCATGGGCCAAAGAAGTTAAACGTGGGGAGTTGTTTGCTAAAGAAGAAGTCATTGGACAAATCTACCATGCAAGCCCACTTCACTATGATCTGCCCTTCGCAAGACGTTTTGCCCCTGTGTTGTGCCATCCGCTGGAGCCTTGTTTGGAAGTTTCGTTTGTTGAGGAAATCAAATCCCTGCGCTTAGGCGAGGGTGAGACATTTCACGGTGAAGGCATTTTGGCAGTGACCAAGGCCTTGCTGCAGTCGGGCGTGGCCTATGTCGGCGGCTACCAAGGCGCACCTGTCTCGCATTTGCTGGATGTGATGGTGCAAGCCAAACCGCTGATGCAAGAACTCGGTGTGCATGTGGAAGCCTGTGCCAACGAAGCCTCTGCAGCTGCCATGCTGGGCGCCAGCATCCACTACCCGCTGCGCGGTGCTGTCACTTGGAAGTCCATCGTCGGCACCAACGTGGCCTCGGATGCGCTCTCCAACCTTGCCTCGCCTGGCGTGGTAGGTGGCGCTCTCATTGTGGTCGGCGAAGACTATGGCGAAGGCGCATCGGTCATTCAAGAACGCACCCATGCTTATGCGCTCAAAAGCACGCTGTGCTTGATAGACCCCCGCCCCGATTTAAGCAAGATGGTGGATATGGTCGAACACGGTTTTGCGCTATCTGAGGCCTCGAACATGCCCGCCATCTTGGAGTTGCGCATACGCGCTTGCCATGTGCGTGGCAGTTTCGTCACCAAGGCCAACCGAGCACCTGCGGTGTCTACCCAGCACCTGATGGCCGAGCCCGCCAAGTTTGATTACATGCGCTTGGCGCATCCACCTGTTACCTTTCGCCATGAAAAGCGCAAATTGGAAGAACGCATTCCGGCAGCACGAGACTACATTGTTCGCCATGGTTTGAATGAACACATGGCTGGCAAGGCCCACACAGATGTGGGTTTGATTGTGCAAGGGGGTTTGTACAACGCCCTCATGCGCAGCTTGCAGCAACTCGGTTTGGCCAATGCCTTTGGTGACAGCGATATTCCTATCTTGGTGTTGAACGTCACCTACCCCTTGGTGCCTACCCAAGTGATTGAATTTTGCCAAGGCAAGCGGGGGGTGTTGGTGGTGGAAGAAGGCACACCCGAGTACATCGAACAAGACATCGCTACCCAACTGCGCCGCGCGGGTGTCAACACACCTTTGCACGGCAAAGACGTTTTGCCAGGGGCGGGTGAGTACAACGTCGAAGCCATCACCACGGGCTTGGCAAGCTTTGCGAAAAACTATCTGCCCAAGCAAGCCCATGCCCAAGCGACCACTTGGCTAGAAGCGCTGCAACAACGCCGCGCCGATGTGGCCAAGGCCTTGGGTGCACCGCTGCCCGCTCGCCCTCCCGGGTTTTGCATTGGTTGCCCCGAGCGGCCGGTGTTTTCTGCTTTGAAATTGGTGCAACAAGAAATAGGCGATGTGCATGTGGCGGCTGATATCGGCTGTCACGCCTTAGGCACCTTCGAGCCTTTTTCCACCGGCCACTCGATCTTGGGCTATGGCATGAGCTTGGCCTCACGTGCCGGTGTGTCGCCGATGATGCAACGCCGGACTTTGGCCATCATGGGCGACGGCGGTTTTTGGCATAACGGCTTGCTCACCGGCGTGCAAAGTGCGCTCTTCAATGGCGACGACGCGGTGCTGCTGATTTTCAAAAATGGCTACACCTCGGCGACCGGCACGCAAGACATCATCTCCACGCCCCTAGAGACCGAGAAGCAAGCGGCCAGCGACAAGCAAACCAGTTTGTCCCACACCAATATGACCATCGAGTCCACCTTGCAAGGCTTGGGTGTGCAGTGGATGAAAACCGTGAATACCTATGAGGTGGCCAAGGTGCAAGCCTTGTTGAAAGAAGCTTTCACCTCTGACTTCAACGGCTTGAAAGTCATCATCGCCGAGGGCGAATGCCAGTTGGAGCGGCAGCGACGCATCAAGCCTTGGATCAGCAAGTTGCTCAAAGGCGGCAAGCGTGTGGTGCGGGTGAAGTATGGTGTTGATGAAGACGTGTGCAACGGCGACCATGCTTGTATCCGTTTATCGGGCTGCCCCACCCTTACTTTGAAAGACAACCCCGACCCCCTCAAAGTTGACCCGGTAGCCACTGTGATCGACGGTTGCGTAGGCTGTGGCTTGTGCGGCGAAAACGCCCACGCCGCCACTTTGTGCCCCAGCTTTTACCGCGCTGAAATCATCCAAAACCCCAAACCGCTAGAGCGCTTGTGGGCAGGTTTGCGAAGCAGCTTGGTTCGCGCCTTGCAAACCGCATGAGCCAGCCCATCAGCCTGTTGATTTGCGCCTTGGGTGGCGAAGGCGGTGGCTTGCTCAGCGAGTGGTTGATGCACACCGCACGCCTGAGCGGCTACCCCGCGCAAAGCACCTCTATTCCCGGTGTAGCGCAACGCACGGGGGCAACCACTTATTACATTGAAGTTTTGCCTACACCGCTGTCACAGCTGCAAGGCAAAACACCGGTGTTCAGCTTGAACCCGGTTCCTGGCGCATTGGATGCCTTGGTGTCTTCCGAGTTGCTCGAAACCACAAGGCAAATCACGCTGGGCTTGGTGTCGCCTGATCGCACACAGGTGTTCAGCTCGAGTGCACGCGCACTCACCACCTTGGAGCGTATGAACATGGGGGACGGACGTTTAGACAGCGCCCAGCTGACGCAAGTAGTTCAGCAGTTCTCGAAAGAAGCGCATGTGTGGGACTTTGGTGCCATGGCGCAAGCCAACGGCACCATGGTCAGCGCGGTCATGCTGGGTGTGATTGCCGGCAGCGGTCTGTTGCCGTTTGCACGTGAACACTATGAAGCCACGCTGACTGAGAGCGGTTCGCACAGTGCAGCAAGTTTGAAAGGCTTTGCCGCTGGTTTTTCGCGTGTGCAAAACGCCCAAACCGTGCAAGCGATGTTGCACGACGACCACCCCGATGTTCAAGCCGCATCGCCTCCCGCAAGCAGCGTTCCCCCCGCTTTGCAAGCCTTGCCCGCCGATGTGTGTGAACTCGCCACCTTGGGCTATAGCCGCTTGTGCGACTACCAAAGCCGCGCCTATGCGGACTTGTATGTAGAGCGTCTTCAAACCGTGGTGAAAGCTGAGGCACTTGCTGACGCTGAACCCACGCTGACTTTCCCTGTCAGTCGAGAAACCGCTCGCTGGTTGGCTTTGTGGATGTCGTTTGACGACATCGTGCGGGTGGCCGATTTGAAAAGCCGTGCCAGCCGTTGGCAACGTGTGGCGCATGAGGTGAAATTACAAGATGACGACCTCTTGCACCTCTATGACCATTTCAAACCTGGCGTGCCTGAGTTCGCGGCCTTGTTACCCACGTGGCTGGCCACACCTTTGCAACGCTGGGACAAACGCCGTGCATTCAGCGGCCAAGCCCCTTGGGCCTTGCCTTTGAAAATTGGCACTCACTCGGTGGTGGGCATGTTGGCGCTACGCACCTTGTC
>JBILIR010000203.1:0-3887 GCA_044368955.1 Limnohabitans sp. | reverse complement strand
CCAGCTTCAAATGGTTGCGTCCGTTTGGCAGCCGCTTTCATGCTGAACAAGCTGACATCACGCAGTGGTTACAAGCCATTTGTACAAGCTTGAAGCAAGACGCCGCCTTCGGACTTCAAGTTGCGCAGTGTGGCCGTCTCATCAAAGGCTATGGCAGCACCAACGAGCGTGGCCGCAGCAATCTGCAACACATCCTCACCCATTTGGCAGCCTCGCCTGACCACCCCGACGCGGCATGGCGCACCCACGCCGTGGCCCAAGCACGTGAAGCAGCGCTGCAAGACGAAGCTGGGACAGCACTGGACCAGCAGTTACGCGGCTTGGGCGCTGCTGTCCGACCCGTAGCCGAGCAGCCACTGCGATTTGTGCGCAATGCCAGCCTCTCCACCAAGGGCAGGTCCTAGGGTCCAAGAGGGCTTCGCTCAGTTATCCTCTTGTTTTTTATTGTTTTCAACTGCAGGTCCCTTATGAACAAGCAACGTTTTTTGCGCCAATTCTCTTTGTCTGCTTTATGCACTTTGGCTGTGAGTGGCCTGTGCAGCATTGCTTTAGCGCAAGACAAGGTGCAACAGGTGCGGGTCTCCACATGGGTGCCTGCACAACACGCCTTGAACCCCGCAGTTCAGGCTTGGGCAGACAGCTTGAAAAAAGCATCGGGTGGCAGCATCAACCCAACCCTGTTTCCCTCGGAGCAACTTGGCAAAGCTTTTGACCATTACGACATGGCGCGTGACGGCTTGACCGACTTCGCCTTCGTCAACCCCGGCTACCAACCTGGGCGCTTTCCGATTTTTGCTGCGGCTTCCTTGCCTTTTGAAATCAGCAACGCCAAAGCCGGCAGTGCAGCCATTGATGCTTGGTACCGCGCTTACGCTGCCAAGGAAATGAAAGAGGTGAAGTACTGCTTTGCGTTTGCGCACGACCCAGGTGCTTTGCATTCACGCAAAAAGGTTGTGTTGCCTGCAGACATGAAGGGTTTGAAAGTACGCCCTGCCACTTCTACCGTGGGTCAAATGGTCACCTTGCTGGGCGGCACCAATGTGCAGGCCTCAGCACCCGAAGCGCGGGATGCCATCGAGCGCGGCGTGGCCGATGCCCTGACCTTCCCATGGGGGTCGCTCTCACTGTTTGGCATCGACAAGGTGGTGAAATTTCACATGGATGTGCCTTTGTACGTCACGCCTTTTGTGTGGGTGATGAACTTGGACAAATACAACGGTTTGTCGCCCGCCCAAAAACAAGCGGTAGACAGCCACTGCACCAGCGAGTGGGCTGAAAAAGTGGGCACGGCTTGGGCCGATTTCGAAATTGCAGGGCGCAGCAAGTTGCTGGCCGACAAAGCCAACCGCGAGGTTTACGCCCTGACGCCTGAGCAGTTGAAGGCTTGGAAAACCGCAGTGGCGCCAGTGCAAAAACAGTGGGCTGACGAGGTGAAGAAACGTGGCGACGATCCGGTTGCGGTGATGAAAGCCTTGCAACAAAGCTTGGCCAAATACAAATCAGCCCTGTAAACACATCGCATGTCGTCTCCCAGCAAAAGCGGCTTTGACCGCATCATTGACACCATCGAATGGCTAGCGGCATTGTTCGTGGGCATTGTGGCCGCCAATATTTTTCTGGCCGTCTTTTTGCGCAAATTCTTCGACACCTCCATTCCCGACAGCTTCGATTTTGGGCGGATGCTCTTGGGTATTCTCATTTTTTGGGGAATAGCCGCCACCAGTTACCGTGGCAACCACATCACGGTAGATTTGCTATGGACCCATGCGAATGCGCGTTGGAAACGGTACATCGATATCTTTGCCACCTTGGTGTTGATGCTGGTGGTGACGGTGCAAACCATCATGCTGTTTGACAAGGTGGCGTCGACCTACCGCGACCATGTACTGACCTACGACCTGAACTTACCCACTTGGCCGTTTTTTGCAGTGGCTTGGATGGGCGATGTGTGTGCCGTCTTGCTGATTGGCATTCGCACGTGGCGACTCATTACCGAGCCGCAGGCATTCGCTGCTGACAACAAGGCGGGGCATTGAGATGGATTTAAGCAACTTAAGCCCAGACGCCGTCGCCCTGATTGGCTTTGTGGCGCTTTTTACCTTGATGTTGTTGCGTGTGCCGGTCGGCATGGCCATGGGTTTGGTGGGCGTGTGCGGCTACAGCTACATCGTGGGCAGTGGCCCCGCGTTGAAGTTGATTGGCCAAACCTCGATGCGCACCGTGACCGATTACACCTTTGGCGTCATCCCCATGTTCATGTTGATGGGGGCGTTTGTGTCGGTGTCGGGTGTCAGCCGTGAACTGTTTCGTGCGGCGAATGCTTTCATCGGCCATTTGCGCGGTGGTTTGGGCGTGGCCACCGTTCTGGCCTGTGGCGGCTTTGCAGCGATCTGTGGGTCATCGGTGGCAACGGCTGCCACGTTTTCGTCGGTGGCTTATCCAGAGATGCGCCGCTTTGGCTATCCGCAATCCTTTTCTACCGGCGTGATTGCAGCCGGCGGCACCTTGGGTGCGATGCTGCCGCCCTCCACCGTGTTGGCGGTCTACGCCATCCTTACCCAGCAAGACATTGGCAAGCTGTTCATGGCGGGCATCATCCCAGGCTTGCTGGCCATGCTGATGTATGTGATCACCATCTTCATCATTGTCAAAGTACGCCCCGATTGGCTGCCACGCGGCAAAAGCACCACTTGGGCCGAGCGCTTTGCTGGCTTGAAAGACGTGTGGGCACCTTTGGTGTTGTTCGTGTTTGTCATCGGTGGTTTGTATGGAGGCTTTTTCACGCCGACCGAAGCCGGTGGTGTGGGGGCAACGGGCGCATTTTTGCTGGGCGTGTTGCGCGGCAAACTCGACCGCGCAAAAACCTTAGAAGCCTTGCTGTCAGCCACGCGCACAGCTGCAGCGGTGTTCACCGTGCTGATTGGTGCCTTGATTTTTGGCTACTTCCTCACCATTACGCAAGTACCGCAAAAGCTCACCGGTTTCTTAACCGAGATGGGCTTGGGTCGCTACGAGGTGCTGGCCCTCATCATGGTGATGTATTTGATTTTGGGCTGCTTGATGGACGCCATGGCCATGATCATCCTCACCGTGCCCATCATCTTCCCCGTCATTGTGCAGCTGGGTTTTGACCCGATTTGGTTTGGCATCATCATCGTGATGGCGGTGGAGCTGGGGCTGATTCACCCGCCGGTTGGGATGAATGTGTTTGTCATCAAAAGCGTGGTGCACGATGTGAGCTTCACCACCATCTTCAAAGGTGTGATTCCCTTTATCTTGACCGATCTGCTGCGCTTGGTGATTTTGATTGCCTTCCCCGTCATTGCGCTGTGGCTGCCAGCACAAATGGCTTGACTGCTTCGCCCTTCGGGCTCGCAGTGACGCATGTTGTCATGGCGAGCGCAGCGATTTAAGTCATTGCGAGCGTAGCGAAGCAATCTCTGTCATGGCCAAACCACTAAGGGGTGAAGCCATCAAGGGGCACAAAGTTTTTGCACTAACTCAGCATCAGCGCTGCCAGCAGCCACAGTGGTAAAGCGCAGCGGGGTTTCATAGCTGTTCAACATTTCACCCATGGCATCTTTACCGGCAAAGCGCATCACTTGTGAATTGGCCAATTTGCCAGTCGCGCAATCCACGGTGGTACGGGACTTTTCAGACAAAATTTCTTTACCTTCCAAGTTGGTCAAAGGCTTGGCAAAGTTGGTCAAACGCCAGACGGTGACGCGATCGCCTTCTTTGCTCAAGGCATCGTCATGAAAGACCTGTGCATCCTGTGTGGTGGCCACACTCACCCATGCCGCTTGCGTCACGGGTACCCACATCAACGCCAAAGCGGCGCATGCAAGCGACTTGTTCAATTGAGTTTGCGCGGTTCGCCGAAGTCA
>JBILIR010000171.1:0-4361 GCA_044368955.1 Limnohabitans sp. | reverse complement strand
ATCAAACCCAATGGGTTGGCTCAAACGGAAAACCGCCGCCAGCGGCGACTTCATGCCCTTGATACGCCCATGCGGAATGGCCACGCCGTGACCCAGACCCGTTGACCCCAAGCGCTCCCGGGCAAACAAACTGTCCGCGACCAACGCGCGGTTAAGCCCATGCAAGTTTTCAAACAGCAAACCGGCCTCTTCAAAAGCACGTTTTTTGCTGGTGACGTCTACCTGCACAAGGGCTTGTGCAGAAGGCAAGATGGCAGAGAGTCTGTTCATATTGGGGTGCTGATTATGCACCGCTTAGCCATGTCAAGCTAGGGTATATATTTAATTATTTAGTTTTAATTAAGTTGTTTTTTGCATGAAAAAGCCACCTGTGAGACAGGTGGCTTGGCTGTTGAATAGACTCGTTGAGTTAGGCCATTTGAGCGCGTTTAGGGCTGGTGTGACCATGGTCTTGCAAGCGGTCTTTGTGGCGCACCACTTGCCTGTCCAATTTGTCGACCAACTCATCGACCGCCGCGTACAAGTCTTCGCTGCAAGACTCCGCAAACAAATCGCTGCCTTTGACATGGATATTGCATTCAGCTCGCTGCCTGCGCTCTTTCTCTTTTTGCTTTTCGATGCTAAGAATCACGCGCACATCGACCACTTGGTCGAAATGCCGCTTGATGCGATCGAGTTTTTGGGTGACATAGCCGCGCAGGGCTGGGGTGACTTCAAGATGATGACCGCTGATCGTCAAATTCATACGACTCCTCCAGAAAAGTACCTGACTGTTTCATCAAGCAACATGCCAGACAGAAGACAGGCACCCCCACTATGCGCTGAGTTTCGTTAAAAAGCAATTCCCCTCAACGGCCACCAGCTTGTCTTAGGCAAGTCAGGGGAAAGGGCGTAGTTAAGCCAAGGAATTCGTGGGAGCGCTGTGCATTTCCACGCGCGTAGAAAGCCATAAAGCCAGCAAGGTTGAGGCAATGCCCACCAAGGCGCAAAGCCAAAAGTGGGTGACGTGACCGTTGGCATCGCGCTGAATAAGCACTCCCCCAAGCCAAGACGCCAGCCCGATGGAGACGGACTGAAAAGCGCCGTTAAGGGACATGAATGTTCCCCGCCACTGGGGCTGAGCGGCCGAGGTCAGCATGGCCATGCCAGGGATCATCCGAGCATTCATGCAAAAAAAGAAACCTGCAAACACCATCAGAACCAAAGACAGGGGGGCTGGTTGCATCAAGGTGGTGATGGTCATGGGCACGATGGCCAACAGCAGCATGCGTTGAAACATTTTGCGCTTGCCCACCTGGTCGCTCAGGCGGCCAATCCACCGCGCCGTCAGCAAAGTCACGGTTCCGCCACACAAATAGATATAGGGAATTTCGTCCAATGTGAGCACCTGATTGGCTTGGGTATAAATGGTGATGTAGGGAATGATGGTGAAGCCTGCAAACATCATCGCAGCCGACATCCATAAAGCTCTGCGGTGATTGGGGTCCGCCCATACTTGCTGCATCGCATAAGAAACTTGTTGTCCTTGCGCCTTGGCCACATGCGCATCGAGTTTGGGCAAACACATCACGGCCATCACACCAACGATGGCACACATTGCTGCAATTGCAAAAAAAGGACTGTGCCACCCACCCATATTGGCCAAAAATAAGCCACTGGGAACGCCCACCACGGTCGCCATGGCGAACGATGTCATCACAAAGCCTGTTGCGCGTCCACGTCGCTCAAATGGAATCACATCCCCAATCACCGTTTGCGTCATGGCAGACAAGATGCCGCCAAAAGTGCCTGCTGCGATACGCGAGGCCATTAACAAGCCATAGCTTGGCGCCAAGGCACAGGCAAGCGTCGTCAAACCGAACAACAAGTAAAGCACCAAGAGCAAACGTTTGCGCTCGAACCGATCAACAAAAGAGGCGGCCAACAGTCCTGACGCACCAGCGGCAAAGGTGTAAGCCGACACCAAAAAGCCAAATTGCGCATCGTTGATGGAAAACAAATCACTCAACTGAGGCCCCAAGGGCATGATGATCATGAAATCCAGCACATGGGTGAACTGGATGCCGGCCAAGGTAAGCAATAGCCAAAATTCACGGCGCGGCGTCAAAACTGTATGCATAAAAGTGTGGTGACAAACCCGACACTCTAACAGTCCGATGCGCACTTGCTCGTGCGTCGGTGTAATAATTCCGAGTTCAATAGCTTTGGAGAGCCCTCCTTGGAAACCTACCCTAGTTGGTAGCTTTCGGTTCACTGGCATCAGGCCGGGCGGAATCGAAAGCGTACCCCACCTTTTTCTTCGCCCCTTCACGCACTGAGAATTGCCATGCTCAATATTTTTTCGCTGGCCAATGGCCGCTTGTTTCAAGAAGAAATTTCTTCCCAACAAGAACTCTCGCAATTTCGCCCTATTTGGGTTGACTTAGAGTCGCCCACAACGGAAGAAAAGCGCTGGATCAGTCAGCACTTTGGCGTCCATATTCCAGAAGACGCCATGGACGAGGACATTGAAGAGTCAGCGCGTTTTTATGAAGAAGACAACGGTGAACTGCATATCCGTTCCGACTTTTTAATTGCCGATATCGAAGAGCCCCGTGCTGTTCGGGTGGCATTTATTTTGAACCGCCACAACGACACGCTCAACAGCCACGGCGTATTGTTCTCCATTCACGATGAAGACCTGCCCGTTTTCCGTTTGTTGCGCTTGCGAGCCCGCCGGGCCCCTGGCCTGATTGAAGACGCCAAAGATGTATTGCTCGAACTGTTTTCAGCTGACGCAGAATACTCTGCCGATACCTTGGAAGGCATTTACGACGAATTAGAAAAAGTCAGCAAAATGGTTTTGTCGGGCGATGTGACGGACGCTTTGGCAGGTGAGGTACTCGGCGCGATTGCGCGACAAGAAGACTTGAATGGTCGCATTCGCCGCAACATGATGGACACCCGTCGCGCTTTGAGTTTTGCCATGCGTTTGCGCATGTTGAATGCCGAGCAATTTGACGATGCACGTCAAATTTTGCGTGACATCGATTCGCTTGACAGCCACACCGCTTTTTTGTTCGACAAGATCAACTTCTTGATGGATGCGACGGTGGGTTTCATCAATATCAACCAAAACAAGATCATCAAGATTTTCTCGGTAGCCAGTGTGGCCTTGCTGCCACCTACCTTGATCGCTAGTGTCTACGGCATGAACTTTCAATTCATGCCCGAGTTGCAATGGTCGTTTGGCTATGGCTATGCTGTCTTGCTGATGGTGGCCAGTGCCGTGGTACCTATGTGGTACTTCCGCAAGCGCGGTTGGTTGAAATAAACGCCCCTCAGCGGCAGGCCATCCACGCGCCAATCAAGGCGGATGTGTAGCGACTGGCCACCTCCTGGATAAATCGGCTGAAGTCGATGGTGGCGTGGTCATCTGCACGGTCCGAAATGGTACGTACCGCGGCAAATGGGACGCCATAGTCGTGACACACCTGAGCGACTGCCGCCCCCTCCATTTCCACGGCAAGCGCCAAGGGTAAGCGCTTTTGCAGCGCTTGGCTTTCTGCGGAAGTCGACACAAAGCGGTCGCCACTCAGAACCAAGCCCGAATGCACCTTGGGCGACTGCACATGCAAGTCTTTCAGTGTTTCGTTATCTATCCACTGCGCAGGGTTCTTCAAAATATCTTGTGCAACCACTCTGAGACTTTGGGTCAAAGCAATATCGGTAGGGAAGTGCGCTCGCCCATACAAGGGTATCTCTAAGGGGGCAAACAAGGGAGACGCGTCCATGTCGTGCTGAATGAACTCGGATGCCACCACCATATCGCCCACATTCACGCCGGTTGCAAGACCGCCAGCCACCCCAGTGAATACGATGGCACTGACGTCAAACCGCTCAACCAAAGCCGTCGCCGTGGTGGCTGCAGCCACTTTGCCAATGCGCGACAAAACCAACACCACAGGCTGGCCATGCAAAGTACCTGTGTTGAATTGCCTAGACCCGTTGTTAATGGTGCGAGCGTCACTTAAGGCGCTTGTGAGACCCACCATCTCCTCTTGCATGGCCGCCATGATGGCTATAGGTCTCATGGGGGTTGTCTGTACAAAACGATGCGTTTACTCGACAGCCTTGACCATGTCTTCCACCACCTTCTTGGCGTCGCCAAACACCATCATGGTTTTGTCCATGTAGAACAACTCGTTGTCCAAACCGGCATAACCAGCGGCCATGGAGCGTTTGTTGACGATGATGGTTTTGGCTTTGTAGGCCTCCAAAATCGGCATGCCGTAAATGGGTGAGCCCTTGATCATGGCGGCCGGGTTGACCACGTCGTTGGCGCCCAAGATGATGGCCACATCCACTTGGCCAAACTCGCC
>JBILIR010000170.1:0-4377 GCA_044368955.1 Limnohabitans sp. | reverse complement strand
CGCGAATGAAAAAATACTTCCTGCTTGGGGCCATGGTGGTCGCCCCTATGGCTTATGCGCAATCTCGCTTGGATGTCGCTTTTGCTTGGAACATCAGCCATCGCTGCTCACCGGTGTCGCCCGAGATTCGCCTCAAAGACATTCCCGCTGGCACCACCACCATTCGGGTCAAGATGACCGACTTAGACCAAAAAGACGATGACCATGGCGGCGGCGAGATCAGCCAAAGCGAGCCTTATGGCAGCAGTTTCACCATGGCGCCCGGCGCTTTGAAAGCTTACAAAGGCCCCTGCCCTGAAAACTTCACCACCTTGGGACATGAATACCAGTTCAGCGTCACTGCCTTGGACGCTGACGGCAAGCCCTTGGCCGTGGGCAGCGCCAAAGCGCCGTTTTCAGCAAAATTTGTGATCTTGCAGGGCCTGTTAAAAAGCCCTTGAACCTTGAATATCAACCAGCAAGTCGCTGTAGAGGTCTTTGAAATCGAAGTTACTCAGGATAGGCATGGCAAGGGTAATGGCCATATTGCCTTGAACACGGTGCTTGGGCCACGGCAGCACGTTCAGCCAGCCTTTGTTCACCGCGTATTTCAGACATACCCGCAAACTCAACACAACTTCCTGCAGATGAGCCTGGGAAAGGCCTTTGCGCTCTAGCTCACTCGTCAAATGGCGGATACGCATGGCGGTGATGTCGTAGAGCTGGGTGTCCCCGAGCAAGGGTAATAGGTGGTCATTTAAATGCGCTGCTCGGCGAGTCAATACCGCTTGACTTAAACGCGCGGATTCATGCGCCATGTACAGCTGGGCAAGCACTTTGAAATTAGCTGGCTCGCTCAGGTGTTTAGGCAATGATCATCTCCCGCAGGCTTTCGACCCGCAACATGACGAGTGCGATGTCCGGTTTGGCCATCCCCGCCGCTGTCAACACATCTTTGAGCACATCGGCAACCTCGTCGAAGTGCATCCCGTTGATATGGTATTTGGCATGTGCAGTGTACATATCTTTACCGGTATAGAACTCTGCGGGTTTACCCATGACAAAGGCCACGTATTTCACCGTGTGCTGGGCCAAGTGCTCCATGTCAATGCCCTCAAAGTAAGCCGCCAGTTGATGACGCGCCATGATTTCGTGGTGAAACGCCTTAACGATTTTGGCAATCGTGGGAAGGCCACCGTATTTATCAAACAGGGTGTCGAATTCTGGAGGTTTGGGCTGCACTGGCGCTGTTTCAGCTGACACCGCCTCTGGGGTGCTGGCTTTTTTGCCAAAAGCCGAGCCAAGGCTGTCGTGGAAATCACGGGAACCACATTTCGAACACTTCGATGGTTTTGCTTCCTCAGAAGCTACCCCGCACTTGCTGCAAACTTTGATGGCCATACCCTGCCTTTGGAAAAATTGACAAGATATTACGATAAAAATTACAAAAATGTTGATTTAATGGGTTGTTTTGAAGTAAATCTGTTTCGGCGTGAAATTTGCTTATTGCTTGACAGTGTCAATATTTCGTTGACTTTAACCGTCACCCAAAGGTGGCAAAGGGGATAAACATGCTGAAAACCATCGCTTTCATAGTCACTTCGACCCTTTTAACCCCCCTTGCCCACGCCGAACACTGGCGCTACTGTGCAGCCAACGCGCCCGAATCTACGCCCTGCAAAGCCTATGTGGCTGCTGCTTTGTCTGGCAATCTCCCCGCTTCTGACAGCGCAGAGGTGCCACGTTACGCCTCAGCCACGCCGGTTTCTTTGACGGTCAATCCCCTGCAATCAGGCGACGTGCCCAGTTTTGGCTACACCCCTGCCAGTGCATTGCAGCCCTTTCTTCAAATGACCGCTTCCATCTTGGTGAGATAAGCCCCATGAACACCCATGTCCATTCCGCCACTGTTGGCGTACAAAGTTTTCACATCAACCCTTGGACCTTTTGGCTGATGTTGCAAGTCGTATTCATCGTGACCATCACCATGGTCACGCTTTGGGCCATGCCGCAGACCGCGCAAAGCGAGCGTGAGCGCTTGGACATAGAACACACCATAGAAGAGCGGGGCCTGTGGCAACAACTCAATGCACGTCAATGCAATTTGGCCGATGAAAGTGTGCAAGCTTTGCAGCAACAACTCAGCGCCTACAACCTCAATGGACGCAGTCGCGTTCAAGCCGATATCGATCAACTCAAGCTCAAGCTCAATGAAGCCCAAGCCATGGTCGACTACGCTGTGCTGCAGGGTTACCCCAACGGCATGATCGTGCGCGAAGAAATCACCAAAGTGAATTTATACAAAAAGAAAATTGCCGACCTGCGCTGGGAAGACCAGTCGTTCAGCTACGACTTGATCGCTGACCCCGATATGCGCAATTACGCGGTGCAATGCGCCAGCAACGACGGCTTGCTGTCGCAAGCACGCTCTGCACTGGACGACGCTAATGTGCAACACAGTCAGGGCCAACGGCAGCGCACCGTCATTTATTTGCTGGCCTGCCTGAGCTACATCTTGCTGGCGATGGGCAGTTTGGCTGTTCAGCACAGACGTCTGCGCAACGCTTGAATGCGCCAGCGCCTAGGGCTATTGCTGATTGCTAAACCTGAGGACAGAAAGTTAAAATTTCCCTTAATTCAAGGGGACCACAAGTGAAATACTTGCCAATTGTTCGCCGCAATACAAAGCTGTTATCTGCCTTTTTTATTGCTGGTCTCATGACCTTGCAGCCCTCTGTTTTTGCCCACACAGGTGCCCAACCTGATGAAAAAGAAAGCAAAGTGGATTGCCGATCGGTGTTTAACTTCACCTTTCCCAAAATCATCGAGTTCATGTCAGAAATCGATTGCAACCAATTCATCTCCAGCAACAGCGACTGGAACTGGCGCTACCCCAACAGCTACTTTGACCGGCCATTCATTTCGGCCTTTTCTCCCCGTACGCGCAAACCAGAACCAGGCGTGCGATTTTTCAGGCGCATTGCAGCTTATGAGGTCGTGGGTCAAGATATCCAAGATGCCTATGACACTGTCTTCAGCAAGGTGAAAAATTTTCCTGACAAGCAACTGCCCAAGCGCTTGATACGCATGGACACGGTCAACGACATCAAAGATGAAACCCATGTTTGGTTTGGTTTCTCCAGCGAGGACAAAGGCTGGGCTGTGGTCTGTGCACCTGAATGTGCGCCTGAGTATCTTTTTTTAATCGAGAAGAGATAAAAAAAGCACCTTCCTTTCGGAAGGTGCCTGCCTGACTTCAATCAGATAAATTTCAATACAAAACCATGGGGTTGCCAGGCGAGCCGGTCGCACCAATGATCTTCAAAGGTGCCCAAATGAAGGCGCCTTCTTTCACACCCGCATTGAGCAAGCTCTCGGTGTCCACATTTTCCAAATTCCAGATACCGCGGCGAGTTTGCAAATCGGTGTGGCAGGGAACGGCATAGCCCATTTGTTCATTGCCAGGTTGCGCATCGTTAGCAGAGGTGTCGCCCATGGTCAGTGCAATATCGCGGCTAGCCAAATAGGTACAAGCGCTCATACCAAAGCCAGGCTCGCCTTCAGCAAAAAGCGCACGAGCTGCTGCGCGTTGTTCAGAGGTCATCTTTTTGAATTTAGAAGCACCCCATGAATTACCTTGGCCAGTGTGCAAAGCGACGCAGTCGCCGGGGCCAATTTCTTTGAGGCCTTGCGCTTTGACGATGGCTTTCACATCATCTGCGGTAACGATACCGATGTCGCCAGGTTGTTTTGGAACAGGCAACATTTCAGCCGCGGCAGACAGCTTGCCCTGCGATTTACGGTAAGCCACTGCATCCAAGACCACGAGCCGGCACACAAAACCAAACTCTGCAATGTGATCAACGCCATGGGGACCCATGCCAACCACCTGATCGCCAGCGCCACGCTCATAAGCGTCCCAGCTGATGATGCCGTTGTAGCCCATGGGGCCTTTGGAGGTGTTCACATAAATGTGACCAGGACCATCAAACTGGGTTTGAATTTGGCCAATCGGCGTCGTCACCAACTCATCGTGGTAGACCAAGGCGTTTTTTCCGAAAGGGCCACCGGTAGGTGTGCCAGGAATCCACATATTCCATTTACGAGGACCAAACCCAGGTGCTTCTGAGTGGTAATGTTTACCAATGGTGACAGATTTGTTTTGTTTGACGGTACTTAATGCACGGGCGATATTGGCAGAATTTTTGGTGTGGTTGGCACTTCCAATTCGGTCATCTGCACCCCATTTGGAGGGCGCCCATGTGAGAGCCGCATCGTCAATTGGCCCTTTCAGTGCGTGGTGCCGAGTACCTTCTTGCGCAAAGGCCAGACCCATGATCATCGAAGCAGATACTGTAAGCAAAAACTTTAACTTCATACCGTTCTCCTTTAGGTAAT
>JBILIR010000007.1:0-15699 GCA_044368955.1 Limnohabitans sp. | reverse complement strand
CCCGTCCGGCGGTCACGTCCAGACAGGGAATGATGCGTTTGGCCAGCATCTCAGCCGTTCAGCTCGTCGGCGCGGGCTTGGGCTTTTTCGAAGTCGAGGTCGCCGCTGTAAATCGCGCGACCGCAAATCACCCCTTCAACGCCCTCGTCTTCCACCGCGCACAGGCCCTCGATGTCTTTCATATTGGACAAACCGCCCGACGCAATGACGGGGATGGTCAGGGCTTGCGCCAGTTTGACGGTGGCGTCGATGTTGATGCCGCTCAACATGCCGTCGCGGCCAATGTCGGTGTAGATGATGGACTCCACGCCGTAGTCCTCAAACTTTTTGGCCAAGTCCACCACCTCGTGGCCGGTGAGTTTGCTCCAGCCATCTGTCGCCACTTTGCCGTCTTTGGCGTCCAGCCCCACAATGATGTGGCCGCCAAACGCGCTGCAAGCGTCTTTCAAAAAGCCGGGGTTCTTCACAGCTGCGGTGCCGATGATGATGTAACGGATGCCGCCATCGATGTATTTTTCAATAGTGTCCAAGTCGCGGATGCCACCACCGAGTTGCACCGGAATGTCGTCGCCCACCGCCTTCAAAATGCTGCGGATGGCGCTGAAGTTTTGCGGCTTGCCAGCGAACGCGCCGTTCAAGTCCACCAGATGCAAGCGCCGCGCCCCTTTGTTCACCCACTGCAAAGCCATGTCGGCGGGGTCTTCGCTGAAAACGGTGGATTGGTCCATATCGCCTTGGATCAGGCGAACGCAGTGGCCGTCTTTGAGGTCAATGGCGGGGATGAGGAGCATGGTTAAAGAATGGCGTAGAGCCCAGTGAAAGGCATATCAGGGAGACCAAGACAAAAAATTTCGGTAGAGGCTAAGGCCAAGGTCGGCACTTTTTTCCGGATGAAATTGGGTAGCAAAAATATTACCTCGGGCAAGCACCGAGGTAAAGCTTTGGCCGTAATCGCTTACCCCCGCAGTGTGGTGCGCATCTAACGGGCGGGCATAAAAACTATGCACAAAGTAGAAATAACTGTTATCGGGGATGCCTTGCCAAAGGGGATGGGCCTGGGTTTGGGTGACTTGGTTCCAGCCCATTTGCGGCACCTTGAAGCGGCTGCCGTCGGCTTGGTGCTGACCGGCCAAGTCAAATTTGACCACCTCGCCAGGGATGATCCCTAGGCTGGCTGTGCCGCCCTCGTCGCCTTCGGCGCTGTGGTCGAGCAACATTTGCATACCGACACACACGCCAAACAAGGGCTTGTGGGCGGCGGCGTGAAGCACCGAGGGCATGAGGCCGCTGTCGTGCAGCTCACGCATACAGTCACGCATGGCGCCTTGGCCGGGCAAAACTACCCGCTCGGCGGCGTCCACCGCTTGGGGGTCGGCGGTGATCACCACCTTGATGTCAGTGCCATGGGCTGCGGCCATGACAGCTTGCGCCACCGAGCGCAAATTGCCCATGCCGTAATCAATGACCGCAACGGTTGACATAAAAAACTACAAAGACCCTTTGGTGGAAGGAATCACACCCTCGGAGCGGGGGTCGATTTCCAACGCAAAGCGCAGCGCACGGGCAAAGGCCTTGAACACGGTCTCGGCTTGGTGGTGAGCGTTCTCACCGCGCAGGTTGTCGATGTGCAAGGTCACGAAGGCGTGGTTCACAAAGCCTTGGAAAAACTCGAACGCCAGTTGCGAATCGAAGTTGCCGATGCTGCCGCTCTTGAACGGCACATGCATCTCCAGACCTGGGCGGCCAGAGAAATCCACCACCACACGGCTCAAGGCTTCATCTAAGGGAACATAAGCATGGCCGTAGCGGCGAATGCCTTTTTTGTCGCCCACCGCTTTAGCAAACGCTTGGCCCAGCGTGATGCCCACGTCTTCCACGGTGTGGTGGCCGTCGATGTGCAAATCGCCTTTGGCGTGAATCTTCAAGTCAATCAGGCCGTGACGGGCGATTTGGTCCAGCATGTGGTCGAAGAAACCAATGCCGGTGGACAAGTCGGACTCTCCTGTGCCGTCCAAGTTGATGCGCACCTGGATTTGGGTTTCCTTGGTGTCGCGGCTCACTTCTGCAATGCGTGGTGTCATGGTGGCTTTCAAATTCAGGCAGGTGCCAAGGGCGTCCAAAGTTCGGTCAAGGCGGCGAGGAACACATCGTTCTCTTGGGGCGTACCCACCGACGGGCGCAAACAACGGCGCAGCAAAGGATGCATTTTAGAAACGTTCTTGACCAAAATGCCGCGTTCACGCAATGCTTCAAACAAGCGGGTGGCAATGTCCTCGGCGCCTTCAAAACGCACCAAAAGCATATTGGCTTGGCTGGGAAACACCTTCACGCCTTTGAGTTGACTCAATGCGGCGCTGACTCGTTCGCGTTCGGAGCGTATGACTTGCGCTTGCGCTTGGAAAACCTGCTGGTGCTCCAGCGCAAACAAGGCACATTCGGCATTGAGCACGCTGATGTTGTAGGGTGGGCGAATTTTGTCGATCTGCGCAATCACCTCGGCGCGGCCCAACATATAGCCAATGCGAACACCCGCCAAACCAAACTTCGACAAGGTTCGCATCAGCAGCACTTGGGTATTGGCGACAGGGTCGCGGCGAATCTCGTCCCACCACGTCAGCGATGAAAACGGCTGGTAAGCCTCGTCCAACACCACCCAACCGCCATAAGCGCTGACTTGGGCAATCAGGCGGCGTATCACCGCCGCATCCCACAAATTGGCAGAAGGGTTGTTGGGGTAGGCCAAATACACGATGGCCGGTTGGTGCTGGGCGATGGCAGCGGACATGGCGGCTTCGTCCAACTCGAAGTCAGCCGTCAAGCTGACCGGTACATAAGTTAAGCCCTGTAAATGGGTGCTGAGGGCGTACATGACAAAGCCCGGTTCGGGGGCTAAGGCAGATGCACCAGGTAGTTGGCAAGCCATGGAGAGCAAAGAAATGAGTTCATCCGAGCCATTGCCCAGCATCAGCGCATAGCCTTCGGGCATGTCCACATAGCGTTGGAGAGCGGTTTTCAGGTCGTCGGTGCGTTGGCCTGGGTAGCGGTTCAGCGCCACAGCACCCAGCCTTCGACCTAACTCAGACTGCAAGTCTGGTGAGAGGGTGTAGGGGTTTTCCATCGCATCGAGCTTGACCATGCCGGCGGCCGGCTGGACCACGTATGCGCTCATGGCCTGGATGTCAGAACGGATGAAATTCAATGGGCTCATGAGGTCGAACAAATTATAGTCACCCAGTAGTTGTAAGCTTTTAACCTTTCCAAGGAGTTTTTTATGAAGAAACCATCTATGTCTTCCCGTGTAGCTCTTTGGGCAGGGGTTTTAGCGATTCCTTTGCTGAATGCTTGCGGCAGTATCGGCACGCTGGAGTGGTCGTCCGCCGATGCTGGTTACACCACTTTGTTTGATGGCAGCGACTTGAACCAATGGAAACCTGTCGGCAACGCCAACTGGCGACTGCAAGACGGTTTGCTGCTGGCCGATTTAGGGAGCGGTTTTTTGTTAACCCGTCAAAACTACCAAGACTTCCAACTCAAGGTTGACTTTTGGGTTGACCCATCAGCCAACAGCGGGATTTATGTCCGCCTCACCGATTTACAAAATATCACTGCAACCAACGCCTACGAGGTCAATATTTACGACCAACGACCTGACCCGAGTTTTGGTACGGGCGCAATTGTGGACGTGGCCAAAGTCACGAACATGCCCAAAGCAGGTGGTCAATGGAACAGCTACGACATCACTTTCAAAGGTGACCGTATGGTGGTTTACCTCAATGGCGAGAAAACCGTGGAAACCCGTGACAGCCGCTTGAGCGCAGCGGGCCCCATCGCCTTGCAATACGAAAAAGGGGTGGTCAGGTTTAGGAATGTCCGTATCAAGCCTTTGTGAGCGACACCAAGCAAGCCTTGCTTGCAGACCTTCCCAGTGCGCCGGGGGTCTATATCTTTTGGGGTGACAGCAGCCTGCCTTTGTACATTGGCAAAAGTGTGGACATCCGCAGCAGGGTGATGTCCCACTTTCGCCAGCCTGATGAGGCGCGTATGTTGGCACAAACGCGGCGCATCGAGTGTTTGCCAACAGCCGGTGAAATGGGGGCTTTGCTTTTAGAGTCACGTCTCATCAAAACCCGCCAACCTTTGTTCAATCAGCGGCTGCGGCGTACCAAGCACCTGCACTCATGGCGACTCCGCGAAATTGCTGAAGGGCTTGGCAACGAACTGGTCAGCAGCGAATCGGTAGCGCTAGGACAAACGCCACATGTTTATGGCTTGTTTTCTTCACGCCATGCAGCACAGGAGAAGCTGCGAAGCTTGGCTTTACAGCACAAATTGTGTTTGGCCACACTGGGCTTGGAGAAAACCACAGCCCGTGGTTGCTTTGGTTTGCCACTTCGCCAGTGCGATGGGGTATGCATAGGCAAAGAGCCACGGGCGGGCCATGACGAACGGTTGCGTACCGCCTTGCAACAACTGCAAGTCCATGTGTGGCCTTACGCCACGGCCATCGATGTGGTGGAGCAAGCTGGCGACTGGGTGCAAAAACACCGCGTCCTCAACTGGTCCTATTTGGGAACTTGGTGCTCCAAAGGCATGGCGACGCAGTCGCCGCAAGACACGGACAGCGCAAGCTTTGATGCCGACACCTATGCGATATTGGTCAAGCCACTTTTAAAAGGTGAAGCTCTGGTAGAAGAAGTGTTCAGTCACTGAAGGCGAAGGCTGACAGCGTGGTTTCCATCACGCGGTCGGAAAACACTTTGCGGCCCACGGAGTTTCCTGCAGCACCTGCCACGGTCATCAAAGGCAACAAATGTTCTTCCGCACGGGGCGGATGACAGTCACGAGCACGTGGGGCTTTTGTCCACGCTGCCAGCAACTGATCACGCTCTTGGGGTTCGGCTTGCACCGCTTGGGTGAGCCAATTGTCAAACTCGTCGGAAATAGGGGCGTACTGTGGATCGCCATAGGCACGCATATTGTGAAAGCTCATGCCGCTGCCAATGATGAGAACGTCTTCATCGCGCAGTGCTTGTAAGGCACGACCTGTGTAGAGGTGGTGTTCGGGATCCAACGAGCTATGCAAGGACAGTTGAACAACAGGAATATTCGCATCAGGGAACATCAACTTCATGGGTATGAAAACGCCATGGTCAAAACCACGCTTGTCGTCTTGTTGCGCACGAATGTCTTGGGCGTTCAGCAAACTCACAATTCGCGCTGCCAAGGCAGGGGCACCGGGTGCGGGGTATTTCAGTTCGTAGGTGTGTGGCGGAAAGCCGTGGTAGTCGTAAATCAACTCAGGATGTGCGCCGCTGGTGACAGCAATGTGGGGTTCCAACCAATGCGCAGACACCAACACAATGGCTTTGGGCGAGCGGGGCAAGGTACTCGCTGCGGTTTTCAAATAATGCGCCATGCGATCCCATACGTCGATGGGGTTCCAGTCCATGAAGAAACACGGGCCACCGCCGTGCGGAATGAACCAAGTGGGCATACGGGAGGTAGAGGTCGAGTTCAAGGTGCTCATACGGGCATTAGAACCAGCAGTACTTACGCCAAAGTTTCCACGGAGGACAAGCATGGCGATAATTCCCCATGGTCTCTTTGCTGACAAACCGCATCAAAGCTTGGGCTAAAAGCTTAAAGCGCGATGTGATGACGCTGTGGTTTGTGCTCAAGCACCCACATACCCCTTGGCTTGCCCGCGCTTTGGCCGCCATACTGACTGCCTATGCGCTGAGTCCCATTGACCTCATCCCCGACTTCATACCTGTCTTGGGTTACTTGGATGATTTAATCATTGTGCCCTTGGGCATTTGGCTGCTGCTGAAAATCATCCCTGAGCAGGTGCTGATGGAATGCAGAAACCAAGCCGATGAATGGTTTCGTCAAGACCAGCAAAAACCAAGAAGTTGGGTGGGTTTGGTCATCATCCTGGGTTTGTGGGTGGGTGCCGCTTGGGCTGCTTACACAGTTTTCTTCACTTAAGCCCTCTCACTCCACCGTGACACTCTTGGCGAGGTTGCGCGGCTTGTCCACATCGGTTCCCCTCGCACAAGCCGTGTGATACGCCAGCAATTGCAAAGGCACCACATGCAGCAAGGGTGACAACTCGCCGTAATGCTCAGGCATTCGGATCACATGCAAGCCTTCGCCAGACTCGATGCGGGTGTCGGCGTCCGCCAGCACATACAGCACACCGCCTCGGGCTCGCACCTCTTGCAAATTGCTTTTGAGTTTTTCCAGCAGCGCATCGTTGGGGGCCACGGTGACCACCGGCATGGCGCTGGTCACCAGCGCCAATGGGCCGTGCTTGAGCTCGCCCGCCGGGTAGGCCTCGGCATGGATGTAGCTAATTTCTTTCAGCTTCAATGCACCTTCCAAGGCAATGGGGTAATGCAAACCACGGCCTAAGAACAAGGCGTTTTCTTTGCTCGCAAAGTCTTGCGCCCAAGCGATGAGTTGCGGCTCCAAGGCCAACACGCTTTGAAAAGCAACAGGCAAATGGCGCATGGCTTTGAGGTGTTGTGCCTCATCGGCGGCACTCAAGCGCTCTTTAGCCTTGGCAAGTGCGAGGGTGAGTAAAAACAAACCAGCCAACTGGGTGGTGAAAGCTTTGGTCGAGGCCACACCAATCTCCACACCCGCACGGGTGATGTAAGCCAAACTGCATTCGCGCACCATGGCAGAGGTTGCGACATTGCACACAGTCAAGGTGTGTTTCATTCCAAGCGACTGCGCATGGCGCAACGCAGCCAAAGTGTCAGCGGTTTCACCCGACTGGCTGATGGTGACCACCAGGCTGCGGGGGTTGGGCACAGTGGTGCGGTAGCGGTATTCGCTGGCGACTTCCACTTGGCAAGGGATGTGGGCGATGCTCTCCAACCAGTACTTGGCCACACAACCGCTGTAGTAACTGGTGCCGCAAGCCAGTATGAGCACCGAATCTATATCGGCAAACACCCTTGCAGCATGACCTGCTTGGCTCAAAGCAGGGTTGTCAAACAACGCGGGAACGATGCCTTCAATGCCTTCAATGCCTTCAAGCGTATCGGCAATCGCACGGGGTTGCTCGAAAATTTCTTTTTGCATGTAGTGGCTGTAAGGCCCCAACTCGGCTGCACCGCTGTGGGCGTTCACCGTCAACACCTCACGCTGCACTGGTTGGTGTTGGGCATCGAACACTTGGAAAGTGTTCAACTGCACATCCACCACATCACCTTCAGCCAAGTACAAGATTTGGTTGGTGACACCAGCCAAAGCCATAGCGTCGCTGGCCAAAAAGTTTTCGCCTTCGCCTTTGCCAAAAATAAGCGGTGAGCCAGCACGTGCGCCTACCACGCGGTGTGGTTCTTCCTTGGCCATGACGGCAATAGCGAATGCACCGCGCAATTGTTGGGTGGCTTGAAACACCGCTTGCAATATGTCACCTTGGTATAGCGAGTCAATCAAATGCGCCATCACCTCGGTGTCGGTTTGGCTGACGAAGTTGTAACCCTTGGCTTGCAATGCTGCACGAAGTTCTTCGTGGTTTTCAATGATGCCGTTGTGAACCAGTGCAATGCGGTCGCGACTGAAGTGCGGATGCGCGTTGTGTACCGCAGGTGCGCCGTGCGTCGCCCAGCGGGTGTGGGCAATGCCTGTGAAACCTTGCAGGCCAGTTACAGCGTCGCTGACCTGTTCAGCCAACTCGGCGACACGTGCTGTGCTTCTAGCGCGTTGCAAACCAGCAGCTTGCCCCATTTGCGTTTGTGTGCTGTTGACAGCCACGCCACAAGAGTCGTAGCCGCGGTACTCCAATCGCTGCAAGCCTTGCACAAGAACAGGAACGATGTTGCGCATAGATACTGCGCCGACGATGCCACACATGGTTGCAGTCCTTTATTTTTTTGTTTTGACGGGTCGCTGCCAATTGGCAATGCTGGTTTGCTTACCTCGTGCCACGGTGAGTGCGCCAGCAGGTGTGTCCTTGGTGATGGTGGAGCCGCCACCTATGGTGCCTCCCGCGCCGATGGTGACGGGTGCCACCAACACGCTGTTGCTGCCCACATGCACATCGGCTTCGATGATGGTGCGGTGTTTGTTGGCGCCGTCATAGTTGGCGGTGATGCTGCCGGCACCGTAGTTGACACGCTCGCCAACAGTGGCGTCACCTAAATACGCCAAGTGGTTGGCTTTTGAGCCTTTGGCCAGGGTGGAATTTTTCACCTCGACGAAGTTGCCAATGTGGACCTCATCCGCCAACACAGCACCCGGGCGAAGTCGTGCAAACGGACCGATACGTGCATCAGCGCCGACTGTGACGCCCACGGCTTCTCCCTCGATGTGAGAAAAAGCTTGGACAAAAGTGCCCGCACCAATGTCGGCATTGGCAATGACGCAGTTGGGGCCTATGCGCACCCCATCGCCCAAACACACCACACCTTCAAACACACAATTCACATCAATCTCGACATCTTGGCCACAGATGAGCTTACCGCGCACATCAAAGCGTGTTGGGTCGGCCAAACGCACACCTTGCAGCATCAATTGCTCGGCTTGCAGGTGCTGGTAAGCGCATTCAAGTGAGGCCAATTGCACGGGGTTGTTAACGCCTTCTACTTGCCACGCGTCGGTGATAGTGTGCGCCAGCACTTGGCAGCCATCGGCCACAGCAAACTTCACCACATCGGTGAGGTAGTACTCTTGCTGAGCATTGTGGTTATCCAAACGGGCAAGCCAAGCACGGAGCAAACGGGTAGGCACAGCCATGATGCCGCTGTAAATTTCTTGGATGAGGCGCTGCTCAGGCGTGGCGTCTTTTTCTTCCACGATAGCCTGCACTTGCCCCTGCGGGTTGCGGACCAAGCGGCCGTAGCCTGTAGGTGCGGGTGTTTGCAAAGTCAGCAAGGTCAAGTGCTGGGCGTCGCACATAGCCAGCAAAGCGCTGAGGGTGTCGGCTTGAATCAAAGGCACATCACCCGACAGAACCAAGGTCACACCATCATCAGCGAGTACGGGTACCGCTTGTTGCATAGCATGACCCGTGCCCAGTTGGGGCATTTGACGCACACATTGCACATGGCCTTTGTGGACTAAGGTGGCTTCAACTTGCTCTGCACCATGACCGGTGATGACCACCACTCTTCTGGCTTGGAGTTGGTCAGCGGTGTCCATCACGTGCTGCAACAAAGCCCTACCCCCCAATCGGTGTAAAACTTTGGGCATACTGCTCTTCATGCGGGTGCCTTTCCCCGCTGCCATGATCACCACATCAACAAATGCCATGAACTTGCTTCCTCGTGTTACTCAGATTATCAATCAGCTTCCAACCCGCTATAGGCTTGGCCCCAAACTGTTGGCGTTGGGCTTATTGGCCAGCCTGAGTGCTTGCAGTTTTTTGGTGACGGGTTACAACCAAGCACCCAGTTTGTTGATATTCACCTGGTTCAATCCCCATTTAGACCTTAACTCAGAGCAAGACAAGCTGCTGCGTACAGAGTTACAGGCTTTGCACCAGTGGCACCGCCAGCAGCAACTGCCCGTCTATGCAGATGTTTTACAAAAAATGGCGGCGCTCGCGCCCTATGAAATAACGGGGCCGCAGATTTGTGCGCTGGTCGATGAGTTCAAAGACATGCTCACACCTTTGTCGCAACAAATGTCGCCTGGCATTGCCCGCTTGGCCTTGAAGTTAACACCCGCGCAAATCCAGCGGCTTGAACAGCAATACGACAAAGACAACAAGGACTACCGCAAAGAATGGAAACTTGACGCCAGTGCCGACGCTCAACTGCAGGTGCAGACCGACAAGGGCATAGAGAACGCAGAGCGCTTGTATGACCGATTGGACAAAAAGCAAAAAGCTTTGGTCAAGCAAATGGCGAAAGAGTCCCAGTTTGACTTGCCCAAGAGCTGGGGCGAACGCCTGAGGCGTCAGCAAGACACGGTCAGTACCTTGGACCGTATCGCCAAATCACAACCAGGCTTTGCCTCGGCACAACAAGACAGTCTTGCCCTGCTGAACCGCAGTTTGTTGCACTCACCCGATGAGACTTACAGGGACTATGCCGAGATGCGTAAAGCCATCAATTGCGAGGCTACTGCGCAGTTGCACAACACCACCACTGCAACGCAAAGAGAGTTTGCGGTGAAAACACTGAAGACTTATGAAGCTGATTTGCGAGCCTTGGCCAAAGTCAAAGCTTTTTGAATCACGCTTGCAGTGCAGCCCACATTTGCTTGTCGCGCTCTGCTGTCCAAATTCTGGGGTGGGCAATGCCGCTGGCCTCATCAAAAGCACGGCTCACATCAAATGGCAAACAGTGTTCGTAAATAAACACTTGGCCAAACACAGGGTCCATATGTTGGCGGGTATGGGCCATGGCAGCTTTCAAATCCATGTTTTTCGCCACAGCTTCTTGCCCGCACTTGAACAAGGTTTCCACCCACAGCTTGGTGTAGTCCAAAGCCTTGTTCACATCGGCATTGCCTCGCATGGCTTCGCCACGACCCGGCACAATGGCATCGGCTTGTAAGGCACGCAAGGCCTCCAAAGTGGTGGGCCACTCGGCCAAGTGAGCGTCGCCTGTGTAAACACCGGCCAAATACTCCACCAAGTCGCCGCTGAACAATACTTTTTCAGACTCTACCCATGCAATGGTGTCGCCGCGTGTGTGGCCGGCACCTGGGTGCCAAATATCGACGTGAACACCCCCCAAATCGATGCGCAAACTTCCCTGCCGCCCGGGCTTGCCGTCACCAATCACCATGGTCGGCCAGGTGAGGCCTGGCACGCTGTCGGCCCCACGAAACAAACGGGGAAATCGGTCCATCTCGCTTTGCATGTCTTCAGCACCGCGTTCGACAATCAAATCGTAAGTGCCCTTACTGGCGATCACCTCGGTCGCGCCTTCAGCTGCATACGCACTGGCTCCCAGCACACGTACCGCGTGGTAGTGGGTGAGCAGCACATATTTGATGGGTTTATCGCTGACAGTGCGTATCTTGGCGATCAGGTCTTTGGCCATCAAAGGTGTGGCGGTGGCATCGCTCACCAAAATGTATTTGTCGCCGATGATGACGCCGGAATTAGGGTCGCCCTCTGCGGTATAGGCCCAGCAGTGTGGGCTGAGTTGGGTGAAGCTGATGTGTTTATCGGTCAAATCACTTTGACTGGCAAATGCTTTAGACATATTTTTTCCTAGGGCTTAGCTTGCGCTTGAATGAAAACCGTTTTCTAAGGTGTCAATGACCTCTTGGGCAAACGCATCGTAACTGAGTGCACCTTGGGGCCTGAGCCAGGTGAACGTCCAGTTGATCATGCCAAAAAGCATCATGGTCAGGGGTATTTTATTTTGCGCATGGACGCGACTTGGGTAGGCTTTGCCCAACATATCGCCCAAGGCGCTGACCACTTGCCGCTGGCGTTCAACCACCAAGCCTCGCTGTGTTTCACTGAGAAATTGGCTGCTGTGCAACAAAGCAATATGACGGGTAGCAGAGCTTTCATAGGTTTGCAAAAAACACTTGACCACGCTGTGAACTGTCTCTTGGGGGCTGAGCTTTGATTGGCTGCTTTGGGTTTGCACCTCTGCCACCAATTCGAGCAAAAGCAGGGTATAGCGGTCGAGCAAATCGAAAAGTATGTCCTGTTTGCTGTCGTAGTAATGGTAGAGCCGTGCTTTAGAAGTTCCTAAAGCATGGGCCAAATCATTCATGCTGGCTGATGGATAGGACGAAGCTGCAAAACAGCTTGCGGCCACCTCCAAAATCTCTTCGCGCTTGAGGTCGTGGGTTGCAGATTTAGGTCGCGCCATCCAACAACCTCAAGACATTGGCCACACCACGCCGTTTTCATTCAACAAAGCGTCTAAAGGCACATCATGCGGCTCCGCAACGAAGTCGGACAAAAAACCATGGGTAAAACCCAAACCCACGGTGTAGGGCTTGGGCTCGATTTGATTCAAGGTGCGGTCATAAAAACCACCGCCATAACCTAAGCGGTAACCGCCTGGCCCATAACCCACGCAAGGCACAAAAAGCAAGGTCGGTTGAATGATTTCGGTGTCCTTGGGCTTGGGTATGTTGTAAGCATCTTCTTCCATGGCACAGCCTGGGTACCACGAATGAAAGGTCAGGGTTTTGGTTTGCTTGTCCATGACGGGTAAACCGATGCGCCGGCGCAGGGGATGGTCTAGCAATTCACCATCCTCTTTCCACCGATGCAATGCGGGCAAGGGGTCAAACTCCCCCTTGATAGGCCAATAAGCACCAATGACCGTATGCGGTTGATCGAACAACCAAATACGCATGACTCTTTGCAGCAGGTCTGCACGACGCTCTCTGTCTGGCATTTGCAGTCTTGTTTGAATCAGTTCTTGGCGCAGGGCTTTTTTGTCCATGGGAGAATCCAACCATCCTGTTAGTTGATTGATTGTGTCATGCCTCCATTATTTGTTCGAATTGCCTGTTGCATGTTCTTGATGGCTTGCATGACGATGGCAAGCGCAGTCAATAAACAAAAAGCGTCCGGCAAACCAGCCGATGCCACCGATGCGGTGTTCATCGATATGTCGCAAGCCTTTCAAAAAGGCGATCGCAAAAGACTGGCAGCCTTGCTGCCCCAAACCAAAGGGCACATATTAGAACCGTGGGCCGCTTTTTGGGAATTGCGTCTGCGCCTAGGGGAGGCTTCAGACAATGAGGTGAAAAGTTTTCTTCAGCGCTACGCCGGCACCTACCAAGAAGACAGAATGCGCAACGACTGGTTGCTGCTGCTTGGCGAGCGACGCGAGTGGACGCAGTTTGAGCGCGAGTACGCCCTCTACCGCATGCGCGACGACAAGGAAATCGAGTGCTACGTCAAACTTTTGGAAGTTCAACAAAAGGACCTCAACACAGGCTCCTCGGCCATCGAAGAGATTCGACGCACTTGGTTAGGCCTTAGGCATTCTGATGAGGGTTGCACTTATGCGGTTTCTCAGCTATTGAAACAGCATAAATTCAACCCTGATGATGTTTGGCTCAAAGCTCGGCTATCGGTTGAGAGCAACCGCAAAGTACCGGCCAGAGATGCTTTGAAGTTGGTCTCTGACCACAATATGGCCGTGGTAGATGAACTCTTTGCAAACAGTGGCCGATTTTTGTCGCAACGTGCATCCAATATGGGGTCGGAGTCAACAGCATGGATAACCTTGGCGCTGATCAAAGCAGCCGCCGCAGACCACGACAACGCCATCAAGTTGTTGCAAAGCAAATCGGCCTCGTCTTTGAGCAGCGAGGAAAAGCAATGGGTCTGGGGAGTGATTGCCAAACAGGCGGCGCAGCAATTGGATGACAAAGCTTTTGCCTACTTTGCCAATGCAAGCCCTACCAATCTGAGCGATGACATGTTGGCTTGGAAGGTACGAGCAGCATTGCGAGCTGGCAAAACACCTGCATGGTCTGCCATTCAATCTGCGGTAGACGCAATGAGCGCTAACGCACAAAAAGACCCCGCGTGGGTGTATTGGCGAGCACGTGCCTTGATGGGGCAGCAATCTGTTGCTTCACCCCCCACAGGACAAGCCTTGAGCGCATTGCAAAGCATCGCAGGACCACAAGGTTTTTATGAACAGTTGGCGAGTGAGGAGCTTGGAAAAAAAATAGTAACGCCGCCCCGCCCATTGCCGCCCCAGCCGCAAGAAACAGCGGGTGCAAAGGCCAACCCCTTGCTGCAACGCGCTTTGTACGCCATCAAAATCGGTTTGCGACAAGATGGCGTTCGTGAGTGGAATTACGCCACAGGACTGGTCGACAGCGCTGGCCAACGTGGCCGCTTGAATGAACGAGAACGACTTGCCGCAGCACAATTGGCGTGTGACCAAGGCATTTGGGACAGGTGCATCAACACCAGCGAGCGCAGCGTCCAAATGGATGTGATGCAACGCTACCCCATGCCTTTCAAAGAAGATGTCGTTGAAGCTGCCAATAGCATCGGCCTGAACCCATCGTATGTGTATGGTTTGATCCGGCAAGAAAGCCGTTTTATTTTGGATGCAAGGTCCAGTGTGGGCGCATCGGGATTGATGCAAGTCATGCCTGCAACAGCCAAATGGACGGCCAAGCGAATTGGCATGAAAAATTTTCGCCCTGAGCAACTGCAACAGCGCAAAACCAATATTGCCATTGGAACGCAATACCTTAAATTGGTCATGGATAATTTTCAAGGCTCTATGCCTATGGCCGCCGCAGCCTACAACGCAGGTCCCAGTCGTCCTAGGCGTTGGCGCAACGGTCCTGAGATGGAGGGTGCCGCTTGGGCAGAATGCATTCCCTTTAGCGAGACCCGCGACTATGTCAAAAAAGTCTTGGCCAATACCACCGTCTATGCGGCTCTGATTCAGAATGAGCCGCAATCGCTTAAAGCAAAACTTGGCATGGTCGGCCCAAGAGAAAACAATGCCACAGAAGAAAACACCGAACTGCCCTAAGGCGCTTGATCTTCTTGGCTTTGTTGCATTGACCACATGCTGGCATACCGACCTTGCGCTTCAAGTAACTGCGCATGGGTGCCCTGCTCCACAATGACACCTTGATCCAGCACGATGATTTCATGGGCATCGACGACCGTCGAGAGTCGGTGGGCAATGACCAAGGTGGTTTTGTTGTTTGCAGCTTCCCGTAACTCAGACTGAATAGCACGCTCATTGCTGCTGTCCAAAGCGGATGTGGCCTCGTCAAAAATAAGAATGAACGGGTTTTTCAGCAGTGTTCGTGCAATGGCTACACGCTGTTTTTCGCCACCCGACAACTTCAAGCCTCGCTCGCCGACCATGGTTTGGTAACCCAAGGGCGTGGACACAATAAAGTCATGGATGCGTGCCGCACGTGCGGCTTGCTCGACCTCTTCTCGAGAGGCCGAAGGCCGACCATACGCAATGTTGTAGTACACGGTGTCATTGAACAAAACAGTGTCTTGTGGAACGATGCCAATGGCTTGACGCACACTCTCTTGCGTTAATTGATTTAAAGGGTGTCCGTCGATACGCACCACCCCTTGCTGAACGTCATAAAACCGAAAAAGCAAACGTGCCAAGGTTGACTTGCCAGATCCCGAGGGACCCACAACGGCCACAGTTTTACCGGCAGGAATGGTGAAGCTCACGTCTTGCAAAATCGGTCGGTTTTGCTCGTAGGCAAAATGGACATGTTCAAACGCCACACTGGGTGGACTCGCAAGGCTGAGCAGTTGTGCGTTAGGTGCATCAGCAACTTCGCGCTCCTTTTCTAGCAAATTGAACATCCGATCCAAATCCGTCAGGCTTTGCTTGATCTCGCGGTAAATCACACCTAAAAAATTCAACGGTATATAGAGTTGAATCATGAAAGCGTTGATCATGACCAAGTCGCCCAAGGTCAAGTTCCCATCGACCACGCCTTGTGTGGCTCGCCACAGCATGGTCACCAAAGCCACAGCGATGATGAGTTGTTGGCCAATATTGAGGGCGCTCAAAGAATTTTGGGCTTTGATGCGGGCTAGGCGTAATTTGTCCAGGTTTTCGTCATACCTTTTGGCTTCAAAATTCTCATTGCCAAAATACTTGACAGTCTCGTAATTCAACAATGAGTCTATGGCGCGGGTATGTGCGCTGGAGTCAAACTCATTGACCTGTTTGCGAAACTGGGTACGCCACTCGGTTACGGTGACGGTGAAATAGACATACAAACCCAATGCGC
>JBILIR010000167.1:0-4433 GCA_044368955.1 Limnohabitans sp. | reverse complement strand
TCGAAACGTATGGCCATCCACCTTGAAGATTACCCAGAGATCCTGGACGATTTACCCAGTGATGCTCTGGATGTGATGAGAGCCTCCTGGGGCGAGGCCGCACGGGTTTTTTCGGCGCGTGGTTTGGACAATTACCTCAAGGGTGCTTTGGCCCTGCACCACTTAGGTCGTGGGGAAGAGCTGGTGGTGAGCTACATCCAGACCATGCCTGAAGTTGTTCGCTCGATCGGCGAGGGTGTTCTCACAGATGTGCTTAATTTTTTACTTGGAATGGCCTCCAAGACCTCTGGATCGATACTGACTCTGATTGTTGGAACCGCATCTTTGGCGGCTAACCGTCTAGGCGACGAGACCCTGTTTCGTAACTACCTGAATGTCTTGTCTCTGGTTTTGACACAAGCGCCACGCGGTTTGCGTCCCATGCTCGAGAACCTCGAGCGTTTGCTTTCGCAACTCACGCTAGGCGGGCTACGTCGCTGGGTCATGTGGGGCGCACAAGCCTATAAGACAGACTTTGAGGGACAAGCCAAGTATTTTGCTTTGCAAAGCAGCGACTCCTTGTCGGTCTTACAGCAAGAACGCAAAGGGACACTGTTTGTAGACGTACAGCGTCGTTTGAACATTTACCTGCGTGCCATGTGGGGTCGCGATTTCTTTTTACGTCCTACCTCTGGTGATTACGAAAATCGCGATGGCCTTAAGCCTTATATCGAGCATTTTTGTGTGCATATTCCAGATGCCTACGATGACTATCGAAACGACCCCGAAGACCACGCAACCGAAAGCCTGTTGAGCGGATCTGAGGTTTATCGGGCTGCTGTCAACCATTGCGCAGCCCACCTGGTGTTTACGCGAGACCCTTTGTCACTGCAGGCACTCAGTCCGACACAAAAGGCCATCATTGAGGTGGTGGAGGATGCGAGGGTGGAGGCCCTGGCATGCCGCCAGTTTCCCAATATGCGTGAGACTTGGCTTTTGTTTCATCCACCAGCCCATCTTGTGAAACCCCAAAGTGTGGGTGATTTGCTGAATCGATTGGCCCGTGCATTTTTGGAAGAGCACACCAGCGACTCGCATCCTTGGATTCAAGAGGGCGTGGCTTTGTTTCAAGCCGAATCTGATTTGTCAAGTAACCAGGTCAGCTTGAACATAGGCCTTGCCTTGGCGCACAGCATGGCTGGCTTAGGCTTACCCGACTTCAATCCGCGAACCGATGGATTGCGTGCCCTTTACCGCGATGACAATCGAACCGTCTGGGTTTCTGAGGCTTACGACGAAGCTGCTGCGTTGCTAGCCACTTGGGCACCCAAGCAGGTGCGAAAGAATGTCAACGTGATGGAGATGATCAACGAGGTCAATAACGAATACGCTGGCGATGACGCTCAAGAAATTTGGGTGCTGCCCACCGAGTTTTACCTTGACCAAGAGGGGGTCAGCATCAACTCATTGGAGGGTCGACGGCCTGTTGCGGACCCCGTGCACTACCACGAATGGGACTATCAGATCCAACTGGAGCGCCCGAGCTGGGTGACGGTGCTGGAGCGACATCCTCCTCTTGGCGATCTCTCTCTGATCGAACAGATAGAGTCTGATCACAAACCGGTGATGTCACGATTGAAGTTTCTGATTGGCTCAATGATTCCTCAGGGTATGCAGCGTATCCGTCGTGTAGAGGATGGCGATGAGCTTGATATCAATGCGGCTATACGCGCCATGATCGATATCCGCATGGGGCAGCAACCCGATAACCGAATCATGATGCGCTACAAGCGCAGTGAGCGCGACTTGGCGGTGATGGTGTTGCTCGATATGTCGGAATCCACCAATGACAAAGTTCGTGGGCAGGACTACAGCATCATGGACCTCGCCCGCGCCGCCACGGTGTTGCTATCGGATGCAATGGATCAAATTGGCGACCCGTTTGCGCTCCATGGGTTTTGCTCGGACGGCAGACATGATGTGCATTACCACCGTATAAAAGATTTCGATCAACCTTACGATGGGCTTGTCAAAGCCCGCTTGGCTGGCCTTAAAGGTTCTTATTCCACCCGAATGGGCGCGGCTTTGCGTCATGCAGGTTCCAAGCTCAAACTTCAGCCCAAACGCAAAAAAGTGCTCTTTGTTGTGACGGATGGTGAACCTGCTGACAACGATGTGCGCGATCCCCAGTACCTTCGCTTCGACACCAAACGCGCGGTGGAAGAGTTGGCGCGTGACGGCATCACTGTGTATGCTCTCAGTCTAGACGCCTATGCAGATCAGTATGTGGCGCGTATTTTTGGTGCCAAAAACTTCACCGTGATTGATCATGTGGAGCGCTTGCCTGAGAAGCTGCCCATGCTCTACATGGGCTTGACCCGATGAAGCCATCCATGAACATCAGCCTTCGCGCCTTTGTATTCATTGACTCCTTGCAAGCGCAATTGGCGTCTTATTTGGCGACCTCGTCTCAGGGTTTTTTGCCTATACCTGGAGATGCTTGTCTTTGGGTCGAGGTGGCCCCTGGCATGGCGGTGCACCAACTGTCTGACATGGCGCTCAAGCGCACCAATGTGCGCATGGGTGAGCAAGTCGTTGAGCGTTCATTCGGATCCATGGAAATCCATTACCGTAACCAAAGTGAGGTGCTTGAAGCAGGACGGATTATGCTGATGCAACTCGGGGCAAATGAGAGTGATCGCATGGCCTGCCGCATCGCATGGAGTGAAGTGATTTGTGCCATTACCCCCGACCATGCCACCTTGATCAATCGGCAGATGCGAAAGGGATCGATGCTGCAGCCAGGCAAAAGCATGTTCATCTTGGAGACCGAGCCAGCTGGTTACATTGTTTATGCCGCTAATGAAGCTGAAAAGGCTGCTAATGTGACCTTGGTGGATGTCAAGGCTTTCGGTAGTTTCGGGCGACTGACCATGATGGGCAGTGAAGCGGAAGTTCAAGCTGCGGCTCAAGCTGCACACCGTGCAATTGAGCAAATCAATCGGCAGGCAAATCATGAGTCGCTGGGGCCACAACAGTGATACATAGAAAACAGCAGGAGTTTTGACTATGAGCTCAGATATTTATTCTGTATTGCTGGATCCTGCCGTTTTATTTTTTCTTTTGGGCTTGTTTGCTGCAGCTGTTCGCTCTAATTTGGAAATGCCAGCCCAAATATCAAAGTTCATTTCTTTGTACTTGCTCATGGCGATCGGAATCAAAGGGGGCGTGGCACTCAGCGTCAGCGGTTTACAGCCGCATATCTTGACAGGCTTGGGCATTGCCTTGTTGATGGCTTTTTTGGTTCCTGCTTACACCTACCCTTTGCTCAGGCTGAGGATTGACGGTTACAACGCTGCTGCGGTAGCGGCCACCTACGGTTCAGTCAGTGCCGTGACCTTCATTGCAGTTGGACAATTTCTGGATAACCAAGGGGTATCACACGGTGGCCACATGGCTGTGGCTCTTGTGATCATGGAGGTGCCGGCTGTCATCATGGCTGTGTTGCTCGCCGCCATGACGCGCTCTGTAGATGAAAAAACAAAAGGCCGAAGTGCTGCTTCTCCCAGCAACCATTCCGATTTCTCCATCAAGGGCATTTTGCACGAGTCGTTTACTGATGGCTCCATTGTGTTGTTGATGGGTAGCCTGTTCATTGGATTTTTGGTTGGTGTCGATGGATACCAGACCATTAAGCCTTTCACCGGTGACCTCTTCAAGGGCTTGCTGGGTTTTTTCCTGCTTGAAATGGGCATGATGGTGGGCCGACGTTTTCGCGAGATGCAGGTGATTGATCCATTCTTATTGGGCTTCGCATTGGTGATTCCTGTTGTCAATGCTTGTTTGACTTTGGCCTTGTCACATTGGGCGGGCTTGTCTGACGGCGATGCCATGATGTTGGCAACATTGGCCGCCAGTGCCTCTTATATCGTGGTGCCTGCTGTGGTCCGTGCCGCCATTCCAGAGGCCAACCCGGGTATTTATTTCACGATGGCATTAGCCTTGACGTTTCCCTTTAATGTGATCATCGGCATTCCGCTGTATTTCCATTTATTGAATTATTTTTAAGAGGGTGGCTCTGCACACTCACAACACACTGATGTAATGGAGTTCTGAACATGCGCTCTCTCGAACCAAAGAAGCTACTGACCTTGATCACCGCGCACGCCATCAAGGGCATTGTGATTGATAGACTGAAATCCCGCGAGGTAGGTGGCTACACCATGGTGGATGCCACAGGCGTTGGCGCTTTTGGTGTTCAGTCCGGTGCGCTCGACAGTGATTCGAATGTGCTCATATACGTCATCTTGTCGGAGGCCCGTTTAAAAGTCCTGCTTGAAGACTTTGACGATCTGATGAATCGCTCTTACAGGGTCAAAGTGATCGTCACCGATGTGATGATTCTTCCCCGGAAAAAACCGTCTGTGACGAGTGCTGGATAGTTAACAGACTGC
>JBILIR010000166.1:0-4458 GCA_044368955.1 Limnohabitans sp. | reverse complement strand
AGGTAGAAGCGGTAGACCGCCACCAAAATGAAGGCTGTGGCCAGCATGGCAAACACTTGCAGCTGTTCCCAAAACACCGCTTCATCGCGGTTTTGCAAAGCATCGTAAAAAACGCGGTTCCAGTCGTTGAACAGCACCAACACATAGACCATGCCTAAATTCAGACCAATACAGGCCAGCAGCAAAAACCTGGCTTTCCAGCGTTCTTCCGAGCGGAAATAGGGCAGCGACAACTGCCAAACATGGCGTAAATGGGTGCGAATTTTGCTCAGTAACAAGCTCGCAGGGCTGAACAGGCTCATTTAGTCTTTTTCATTGGCAGGGGGGGTATTTTGCACTCCGCTGGCCACATGTCCAGCGGGCACGTGTCGCGCTGCTGATTCAATGTGGCCAGTTTGGTCGTCAAAGAAAAAATCGGGTTCGAACTCACGCAAGAATTCACCCTTGGCCAAGCCACCCAAAAACATGGCTTCATCCACCTGGATATTCCATTGCATCAAGGTGCGAATGGCGCGTTCATGCGCAGGTGCGCTTCGAGCGGTCACCAGCGCGGTGCGAATGCCCATGTGCGGTGTGCCCTCGGTTTGCAAGCGGTGCAAAGCTGCCAGCAAGGGTTTGAAAGGCCCCGCCGACAGGGGTTGCCAAGCCTTGTCCTTCTCGTGCTTCTGAAAGGCGTTCAAGCCTTGCGACTGGAATACCCGCTCAGCCTCGTCGCTGAACAGCACCGCATCACCGTCAAAGGCGATGCGCACCTCATGAGGGTGGGCCTCTGAGGCGTGGGCTGAATGCGGGTAGACCTGTGCGGCAGGCACACCGGCGTCCAAGGCCGCGCGTACATCGCTTAAATGGGTGGACAAAAACAAATTGGCATTGAGCGGCTTCAAATAGCGCCACGGTGGCTGACCACGGGTGAAGCTGCCGCGCTGAATGTCCAAGCCGTAGTGCTGGGCTGAGCGAAACACCCGCATACCGCTGACCGGATCGTTGCGCGACAAAATCACCACCTCCACCCGTGAGGCATCCGCTTGGTTAAAGCTCAGGAGTTTTTTCACCAGCGAAAACGCCACCCCCGGCTTGGCAGGTGTTTCCAAGCGCTGCAACTGCAAGTCCATGTAGGCGCGGTCGTCGCTTTGCTCAAACACAAGGTTTTCTTCTTCGAAGTCGAACAGGGCACGCGATGAAATAGCCACCACCAGTTTGCCGTCCAAAGTGCTTGCCACGGTATTGCGCCTCTTAGAGAAAAATTAAGTGTAACTGTTGCCTAGCAGTCAGCTCGTGTTAGATGTTCATTCGCTTTATTTGGCATGTTTACTGCTTAAATAGACAAAGTGCTTTTGAGGTGGCAAGCCTTTGCCGTTGGCAATATTGAAAGAGGTGTGTATGAGAGTCAGTGCCGTTAGCAGTTTTTCAGCCGTAAGAGTTGCCCCCCCTCCCGTTCCCATGACTGTGGCGCAGGCTCAATCGGCCTTGAAAAACAACCGTAAGTTGACCATTGCCATTGCCGACACCACGGCCAACATCAAGGCCAATTTGGCTGCGCTTACCAATGTGGCACCGCAGATCAAGTCCATCGTCTCGACCACCCCCACAGAAAAACTGACGGTTTCGGCTACCGAAGTCAAAAACTTCACCGAAGTGCTGAGCAAAACAGCCACAAACAACTTGTTCATCAGCGACAGTTTTGATGCACTCAAAGGAAGTTTGTCCGCTTTGCGCAAACTTAATGACAACATCAAAACCATCATCATTGCGCCTACCCCCGTTGGGACCTTGCAAAAAATTGACCCCTACGACAGTCAGCTGTGGGGAAAGTCCATCAATGGGCGGTTTGAAATTGCCACCAGCCCCGGTGCGGCTGACAGCTCAAAGGCGCTGGCGAACAATTACATGGCTATCAAGGCGCTTGAGGACAGGGGTTTATTGGCGGGTATTGAATCGCTCAAAGGCGCCACGATTACAGCCAATGTGGAGCAAAGCAAAAACTTGTCGGCTATTTTTCAAAAATATGGCACGGAGTTTTATCTGAATATCAAGGATACCAGCGCAAACATTTCCAAAGGCATTGAGTTCATTGCGGCGAACAACAGTAAATTGAATGGAATTACACAAATTGGCAACATCAAGCCTTTAGAAATCACCCCTACCCAAAACAAGCTGGCTGACAGGGCGTTGTCCAAAATGAAAAACGCTTATTCACTGAAGCTGTACTAATGAAAACCCCCGCAACCTTGTGGGCGGCGGGGTTTAGGGTTGGTTGTATTTTTGCAGGGCTAAAACAAACACGATAGCTTCATTTAAGGCCCATTGCGCTTTCTCTGGCGCGATTTCTTCACCTTTGTAATCCGCCAACAGGCGCAGATCTTCCACCTTGCTAAGCGATTTACCTAGCTCGATGGAAACATGTCCCGTTTTAACGAGTAAAAGACTGAAAGAGGTGATCAAGCCGCTGTGTTTCTTTATGGTGGATAAATCGGTTACAGATTTGGAAGCGAGTAATGCAGCACGTGCAGGATCAAACATAGCGTGGTAAGCCCTGTTGCATGCGCCCTCATGGTCGCCTGCATTAATCAAAAGTTGCGCTGATTGAATGGCAACCTTAGCTTTTTTGAAAAGTTCTCGCTCGTTCAAAGCGGGATACCTTCTTTTTTGATATTCCAAATCAATTGTGGATTGGAATAAATTGCAGGGTTTTCCCATTCCGATTGCCAGATGGGCAAAGGTTGAATGCGTATACCTGTTTCTAATAAAACCTCATAGGCCAAGTCATCCATGAAAAACTTGGTGTCGATAAATTTCCCGGTGCTACCAGGTAGTAAAACAGCGATATCAGCATCGCTTTCTGGATGTGCTTGGTTTTTTGCGCGACTCCCAAAAAGTATGGTTTGGTTGGTTAAATAGTGGGTACTCAGTTTTTCCTTGAATGCTTGAGTCGCATCGCGAGTATTGGAATCTAAAACTGAATTTTTCATATCAGAATTATGGCACTCTGCCCATGAAAACCCCCGCAACCTTGTGGGCGGCGGGGTTGAAGAAGCTCGACTTAAGCTAATACTGGCACTGGGCCAGCAAAAAGTTTAAAAATTGTGGCTGACACCAAAGGCGGTGGTACTTTCTTTAGCGGCATTTGCACCTGTTGCTGTGGTCTCAGATGATGAACCTTGACGGAAATAGGCAATTGTCCGCTTGCTGAGTGAATAGTTGAAGGCAAGTTGGCTGCCTTTGAGCTTGCTGGTGGTTGTCGAGGCAATCGATTTTGTGTCACCTGTACCCATTTCGAAGCCAACGGAAGCAGAAGAGCCCAAAGGTGCGCTCACGCCATACATGGTCGCTTTCGAAACACCAGTGCCAATGGATGATTTGGTGTTGGTGAAGTGCAACTTAACCATGCCTGCGTCGTAGGACAACGCCATGACATTGGTTTTACGCTTGCTTGTTGTTGATGCGCCTTGACTATTGACATAACGACTGAATTGGCCTGCATTGTCAACACTTTCAGAGGCAAAAGTAGCAGAAATTCCGCTGGCGGAATAACCAAAGGTGTAGTTGCTTCCGTCGCCAGTGTTGTTGGTGGCGTTAGCGCCTACATTGACTGTCTCACCAAAAGACTTGCCAACTTGGATGGTTAGGCCAGGCACAAAAGATGGTAGATTGTAGTTGACTTGGTTGGCACGGCGAACATCTAGAGACGCATCCGTAGCAGTCATGATGGCCAAGTTACCCGCCATGTTTGCACAGCCACCTACATCATTGCCGCAAGAAGCATTGAAGATATTGGAATATTGGCGACCAACAGTGAGTGAGCCAAAACCACCTGACAAGCCGACAAAGCTTTGCCGGTTGTTCACGCCGTTAGAAATACCAATAGCTGTTGAACGACCTGTCAGACCTTGTGTTCCAGCTGCTGAATATCCTGTGTAGGGATCACTGGGTTCGAAGCCGATTTCAGCAAGAAAACTGGCTTTAAGCCCACTGCCAAGGTCTTCAGAGCCTTTGAAGCCAATGGCCATACCGCCGTTCAAAACAGAATCGATACCTTTTAAGGTATTCGCAGCGTTTGTACCGATAGTAGTCTTATCAGAACGATATGCCTGATCGAAGGTTCCATAGACGGTTGCATCGGCAAAAGAGGCGCCTAAATACAACAAAGATGCTACTGCAACGAGGGTTGTTTACCTTTTTGTATCTATTACGGCTACTATTTCTTGACCGAACAATATTTTTTGTCCTAAAGAGAAAAACACCATGCAGTCCGAAAAAGTGAACTATCAAATTACACGCACAGCCTTTCGTCCACTCGTTAGTGAAACAAAACTCTCGCCCGATGTATGCCAATGGCTACCAAGTTTTGGCATGCATCCTCAGGCATTACACACACCGCGTGAATTCGCCTTAAACACATCCTCTTTCGTACCTGCACACGGTGCAAAGCAATCCGAAAGACCGCAGTTATCCGCCCAA
>JBILIR010000165.1:0-4469 GCA_044368955.1 Limnohabitans sp. | reverse complement strand
AGCTTGGTGTGCCGCTTAGCGAAGTGAAAGGCAGTGGCCCCAAGGGGCGTATTTCGCAAGAAGACGTTCAATCATTCAGCCGCGCTGTCATGGCCGGAGACACACGCACACAAGCTCAGTCAGCCAAAGCACCTGCGGGGGAAGGGGGTGCAGGCCTGGGTCTTATTCCATGGCCCAAGGTGGACTTCGCCAAGTTCGGTCCCATCGAGCGCAAAGAATTGGGGCGTATCCAAAAAATCAGCGGTGCGAACTTGCTACGCAACGCCGTGATGATTCCTGCCGTCACTAACCATGACGATGCCGACATCACCGAACTGGAAGCTTTCCGCGTCTTGACCAATAAAGAGCATGAAAAGTCAGGTATCAAGGTCACCATGCTGGCTTTTCTCATCAAGGCTTGCGTGTCGGCCTTGCAAAAATTTCCGCAGTTCAACAGCTCGCTTGACGGCGATGCCTTGGTTTACAAACAGTATTGGCATATCGGTTTTGCGGCTGATACGCCCAATGGCTTGATGGTGCCAGTGCTCAAAGACGCTGACAAAAAAGGCATTTTGCAAATCAGCGCCGAGATGGGTGAACTCGCCAAAAAAGCCCGTGAAGGCAAGCTCAGCCCTGCTGAAATGTCGGGCGCTACCTTCACCATTTCCAGTCTTGGAGGTATCGGTGGGCGCTATTTCACGCCCATCATCAATGCGCCTGAAGTGGCCATTTTGGGTGTGTGTCGCAGCGTGACAGAGCCGGTGTGGAATGGCAAAGAGTTTGAGCCTCGCCTGATGCTGCCCTTGTCACTCACCTGGGACCACCGCGTGATTGATGGCGCTGCAGCTGCCCGTTTCAATGCTTATTTGGGTCAGGTACTTGGCGATTTCCGCCGCGTCTTGCTTTAAGGCCAAGGACTGTCATGGCAAATATCGATATTCAAGTTCCTGACATTGGCGACTTTGACGAAGTGGCCGTCATTGAATTGCTGGTGAAAGTGGGCGACACCGTGGCGGTCGACCAAAGCCTGATCACCGTGGAGAGTGACAAGGCTTCCATGGAAATTCCCTCTTCACATGCTGGTGTAGTAAGCGCTTTAAAAGTGAAGTTGGGTGACAAGGTGAAACAGGGCTCGGTAATCGCAAGCCTTGATGCTGTCATTGCGAGCGAAGCGAAGCAAACTCCTCACATTGTGAGCGCAGCGGAGCAATCTAACGACGGATCGAAGCAACCCCAGACTGCTTCGGCCTCCGGCCTCGCAGTGACAACCGAGCCCCGCGACTACGACCTGCTGGTCTTGGGCGGTGGCCCAGGTGGCTACAGCGCAGCGTTTCGTGCTGCTGACTTAGGCTTGAAAGTGGCGATCGTCGAGCGTTACGCCGAGTTGGGTGGCGTGTGCCTCAACGTGGGTTGCATTCCCTCCAAAGCCTTGCTGCATGTGGCAGCCGTTATGGACGAAGTGAGCCACTTGTCGGCGGTGGGCATTGACTTTGGCAAACCCAAGGTGAACATCGACACCTTGCGTGGTCATAAAGAAAAAGTCATTGGCAAGCTCACCGGCGGTTTGGCGGCCATGGCCAAGATGCGCAAAGTCACTGTGCTGCGTGGATATGGTGTGTTTGTCGATGCCAACCATGTGTCGGTGGAAGAAACCAGCGGCAAAGCGCAAGACAAAACCGGCAAAACCCAATTGGTGAGTTTCGAGACCTGCATCATCGCGGCAGGTAGCCAAGCGGTGCATTTGCCTTTCATGCCCGACGACCCCCGAGTGGTGGACAGCACTGGCGCCTTGCAACTGGCCAAGGTGCCCAAGCGCATGTTGGTGCTTGGTGGCGGCATCATTGGTCTAGAGATGGGCACGGTCTACAGTACGCTGGGTGCACGGCTTGACGTGGTGGAAATGATGGATGGCCTCATGCAAGGCGCGGACCGCGACTTGGTGAAGGTCTGGCAAAAAATGAATGCACCACGCTTTGACAACATCATGCTGAAAACCAAAACCGTGTCAGCACGTGCCATGGCCAAAGGCATTGAAGTGACGTTTGAAGGAGAGGGCGCCCCTGCGCCGCAGTTGTACGACATGGTGTTGCAAGCGGTGGGTCGCACGCCCAATGGCAAAAAATGCGGCGCAGATAAAGCCGGCGTGGACGTCACCGAGCGCGGCTTCATCAACGTCGACAAACAAATGCGCACCAATGTGCCGCATATCTTTGCCATTGGCGATGTGGTGGGGCAACCCATGTTGGCTAACAAAGCAGTGCATGAAGGTCATGTGGCTGCCGAAGTCATTGCCGGTGAATTGCAAGACAAGCTCGAACTGGCCTGTGCCACCTTTGATGCACGGGTCATCCCTTCTGTGGCCTACACCGATCCCGAAGTGGCATGGGTAGGCCTCACCGAAGACCAAGCAAAGGCGCAAGGCATTAAGGTGAAAAAAGGTTTGTTCCCTTGGGCTGCATCAGGACGCGCCATTGCCAATGGCCGAGACGAAGGGTTCACCAAACTCTTGTTTGACGACAGCCCAGAGGCGCATGGCCACGGCAAGATCTTGGGCGGCGGCATCGTGGGCACCCATGCAGGTGACATGATTGGCGAGATCGCACTCGCCATTGAGATGGGCGCAGACGCGGTGGACATCAGCAAAACCATCCATCCGCATCCCACCTTGGGCGAGAGCATCGGCATGGCGGCGGAAGTGGCGCATGGCAGTTGTACTGATTTGCCGCCCAGCAGGAAGTGAAACGGTTTGAGCTGCAAACAAAGAAGCCCGCATGTTTCATTTGTGGTTGATCGAATTTTAAAACTCGTACTGCGCCCACTCGCCGCAGACCGCATCAAAGCTTGTGATAACGCTGCTTGCCTTTTTTTATTTTTACGCAGACGGTTGCTTAGCTATTATTAAAAAATCGGCTGGTGAAATGATGGCGATATTGTTCCAACGCTGAAGGCTTAACAAGTCAGCATCGCTTGAAATAATGACCATAGCTTCGCAGGCCATGGCTAAAGCCAGAAACTTGTCATCCTTGGGATCCCGACAAGCACTCAGCGAGGCAGCTTCACTTGCGGTGTCTATTTCATAAAGTTGCGCTGTTTGCGTCACCACATCCAAAAACTCCAAGCGTGTTTGCAGGGGTGCGTAACGGTCAAACTTGGATCGTTGAAGCACAACCTGCAGTTCAGTCAAGGTGCTTTGGCTGATGCAAAGCACATGAGATTTGACAACAGCCAACAAGGCTTGCCGTGGTTTGGATTCAGTACGAAGCATGGCGCCGACCAAGGTGCTGGTGTCCATCACCACACGGCCCATTCAACTCACCTTGAGGTTTTAACAAGCTTGTTGGTCTGAGTGTCGGTCAGCTTGTCCGCTGCAGGCGTGAGTGTGCTGTTCGCTTTGGCAAAGTAAGCATCAAACGCATCGGCTGCGCTAGTTCGCTTGCTGCGCAACTGTTGCAGCTCCATCATGTCTTGGGGCGAGACGATGAACGCCGCAGTGCGGCCATGTCGTGTGATGGTCACAGGCTCACGCTGCACTGTATCGAGCAATTGTCCAAATCGGTTTTGCGCTTCAACGGACGTGACGGTGATCATGGATAAACTTCCTGAGTTGACTATTTTGTACAGTTTAGCCAATATGACTGAGCCTTGCAAGGGTTGCTAGGACAATGAAAAGATAACTGCCACCAAACAAATGACCACCCCTTTGCTCTTCACCTACCGCCGCTGCCCTTACGCCATGCGTGCTCGCATGGCTTTGCTGCAAGCGGGGGTGGCCTACCAAGCGCATGAATTGACCTCATTGCGCGACAAGCCCGCCGATATGTTGGCTTTGTCGCCCAAAGGTACGGTGCCCGTATTGGTGTTGCCAACCGGTGAAGTGCTTGAACAAAGCATGGACATCATGCGCTGGGCCTATGTACAAACTGGCGACAAAGACACTTGGTGGGCGAGGGCGCAAAACCCTGAAAACCAAGCCCTGTTAGCGCTTTGCGATGGTGAGTTCAAACACCATCTGGACAGAACCAAATACCCGCAGCGTTACAGCGATGCCAAAAGCATTGAGTACCATGCCAGACAAGCTGTTGCATTGATGCTTGAGCCCTTGGAAGCTCAACTGAAAGTCCACGCACAACTTGGCGGGGCTACACCTTGTGCAGCTGACATCGCTATGTTTCCCTTTGTGCGCCAATTTGCAGCAGTCGACCCAGCTTGGTTTGACGCCTTGCCTTTGCCAGCTGTAAAGGCGTGGTTGATGGCTTGGTTGACCAGCCCATTGTTTGAGCAGGCAATGGTCAAAACAGCGGCTAGCGGACAAACAGGCAAGGTGCCATAAAGCTTGTCATCGCTCTCAGTATTTTTCCGGCACCATCATCTGTTCTGGTACGGGGTTGCGGATGTAATCTGGGTTTCGTACTCTAGCGGGAAGGGCAATTTCCGCATGTTCAATCTCATGGTATTGGAACTGAGAGAGTAAATGGTTAATGCAGTTGAGT
>JBILIR010000164.1:0-4475 GCA_044368955.1 Limnohabitans sp. | reverse complement strand
CATGGATTTTTAACGCTTTCCTTGTTGCCACAGTTTTTTGAGTCGTCGTTTGAGATTCAAGGTTCTCGCATGGGCATCAATTACGGTTTGAACAAGGTGCGCTTTACCGCGCCTGTGCCGGTCAATAGCCGCTTGCGTGCCCATATGCATTTGCTGGCCTGTGAAGCCATTGATAACAATGGCATGCAAATGACGTGGAAGGTGAGTGTGGAGCGAGAAGGCTCGGACAAGCCCGTTTGCGTGGCGGAGTCCTTGGTTCGCCGCTACCCTTAAGGCTGCGGACCGGCGAAGCCGTTTTGCCGCCACGCTTCATACACCGTGATGGCCACAGCGTTGGAGAGGTTCAAACTGCGTTGCCCCTTCAGCATGGGCAAGCGCAGCATATTATCGGCTTGAAAAAAAGCCCTGACCTCGGTTGACAAACCGCTGGTTTCTGCGCCAAACACCAGCCAATCGCCCGTCAGAAACTTGCTTTCAAACACCGATGCTTTGCCATGGGTGGTGAGCGCAAAGCAGCGTGCCACATCGGGTTGCTCGGCGTCCACAAAGGTTTGCCAACTGGCATGGCGTTTGACGCTGGCGTACTCGTGGTAGTCCAAGCCGGCTCGGCGCATTTGTTTGTCTTGCATGGAAAAGCCCAGAGGCTCGACCAAATGCAAGCTGCAGCCCGTGTTGGCCGCCAAACGGATGATGTTGCCGGTGTTGGGAGGAATTTCGGGTTGAACCAAAACGATGTGAAACATGCGGTCTTTCGATGAAGCCTGCATTGTGGCTTGGCGCTAAGCAGGTGTTCGGGCCAGCACCACCGCATCCCCCTGCTTCACCCCCGCCGCCTGCAAGGCCTGTGTGCAAGCAAGCAAGGTGGTGCCTGTGGTGGTCACGTCGTCTACCAGCACCACCTTGGCGTCACGCAACATCTGCAAATGCACGGGGTTGACCATGAAAGCGTGGTCAAGGTTGTGCAACCTGTCTTGACGAGACAAGCCTGATTGGGCGGGTGTGTCCCTCAAGCGAATTAATCCTTGTGCCAAGGTGCGTTTCGGGCAAAGTTGCTTGGCCAAGAGCAAGGCTTGGTTAAAGCCCCGCTCTCGCAAGCGTTGCGCTGATAAAGGGACGGGCACCACACAGTCGCAGTCCTCCACACATTGGGCGATGGCAGTGGTATTGCGCATTTGCTGTGCCAAAAAACTCGCCAAGCCCGCTTGCTCCTCGAACTTGAAAGCGGTGATCAGCTCTTTCCATGGCGAGACGTACAGTCTGGCGGCCACCCAACTTGCGCCACTTTCGTCCGAAGGGTAATGACCCAAGAGAGCGTAGTCAGGGCACAGCGCTTGCCAAGCCCATTGACCACAGGCGTGACAAAGCCCCGGCAAAGTGGGGCGAGGCTGGCTAAACAGGCTGAGCCAATTTCGGTATGCTGAGCGCTTGTAAGGCATACTGCCATCTGAACAAAGTTCTCTCTTCATGTCTGCGAATTCTTCACTGAAAAAAAGTGAACTGCTCCCCCCGCTAGACCCTGTCGCTGCCAAGCGTTGGGAGCGGCTTGCCGCGCAAAGCCCTGCGGCTTGGCTGCATGACGAAGTAGCCAAGCGCATGGCGCAGCGCTTGGTGCTGATGCGCAGTCAACCCACACATTGGGCGCACTGGCAACCCAGTCTGGGCGGTTGGTCCTCTCAAGAGATGGTCAGCGGGCAATACCCGCAAGCACGTTGCACCGTGGTCGAGTCAGAGGGGCTACTTTTGTCGCAAGCGCGACAAAAATTGACGCCGCCTTGGTGGAACAGATGGCGAAACCGGCTGCCTGGCTTTGCCTTGTCGCTTGATCAACCCGCACAGATGGTTTGGGCCAATATGGGCTTGCACATGCAGGCACGTCCTCAAGCGCTCATGGCGCAATGGCACGCTGCTTTGGCTCCCGAGGGCTTTGTGATGTTTTCGTGTTTGGGGCCGGACACATTACGCAGCTTGAAGGGGATTTATTCACAACAGGCTTGGCCGCCGGCTGCGCACGACTTCACCGATATGCACGACTGGGGCGATATGTTGCTTGAAGCGGGCTTTGCCCAGCCTGTGATGGACATGGAGCACATCACCCTGACCTACCCCGACGCCCCGTCGTTGTTGGCAGAGTTGCGCACCTTGGGGCGCAACTTGCACCCCCAGAGGTTTTCTGGTTTGCGCGGAAAGAACTGGCTCACAAGCTTGCATCAGGCCTTAGCGCAAGGTTTGATATCCCCACTAAGCTCAGGTCGATTGGTACTGAATTTTGAGGTTATTTACGGCCATGCTTTCAAAGCCACAGCCAAAGCTTTATCTTCGGACACAGCACATATATCGCTGCAGGATTTGCGATCGAAATTGCCCAGCCAACGGAAAGAATAAAGAATGAAAGATTGGTGTCAGGCTTTGCAAGAGCTGTGGTGGTTAGAATCGTGCGGTTTTGGTGGTTTCACCCCTTGTTGAATCTTTACGAACATGATGAACAACATTTATAAAAAATTTGAAAAGGCATGCATTGCCTTGTTTGCCATGGCTTCCACCATGGCTTGGGCGGTCAACGATTTACCTGGCGGCCCGGCAGTGCGTCAATTGAACCTGCATCCACCTGTCACCAAAATTGCTGAAGAGCAAGTTTGGTTGCACTGGTTCATGCTGATCATCTGTACGGTGATTTTTGTGGCTGTGTTTGGCGTGATGTTTTATTCGATTTGGAAGCACCGCAAATCAGCAGGACACAAAGCAGCCTCTTTTCACGAGTCGCTGAAAGTTGAAATCGCTTGGACTGTGGTGCCTTTCGTCATCGTGATCTTGATGGCCTTGCCAGCAACCAAAGCGGTGGTGGCCAGTAAAGACACATCGAACGCCGACTTGACCATCAAAGCCACTGGCTACCAGTGGAAGTGGGGTTACGACTACATCAAAGGCGAAGGTGAAGGCATTGGCTTCATCTCCACCTTGGACAACGCCCAACGTGAAATGTCCAACAGCGGCAATCCCGAACCCACCGACGACTATTTGCTCAAGGTCGACAACCCCTTGGTGGTTCCTGTCAACCAAAAGGTGCGCATCATCACCACCTCGAACGACGTGATTCACTCGTTTGCAGTCAATTCCTTTGGCATCAAGCAAGATGCCATTCCAGGTTTTGTGCGTGACACTTGGTTCCGTGCCGAAAAAACCGGTGACTTCTACGGCCAATGCCAAGAACTGTGCGGTAAAGAACACGCTTACATGCCCATCCACGTCAAAGTGGTGAGTGCCCAGGAGTACACCGCTTGGGTGGCTGATCAAAACAAAAAATTGGCTGCCAAACAAGACGACCCCAACAAAGTGTGGGCCATGGCTGACCTCATGCAAAAAGGCGAAAAGGTCTATGCGGCCAACTGCCAAGCATGTCACCAAGCCAATGGCAAAGGCATGGGACCCATCAAAACACTCGATGGCGCAGCAGTCGTCTTGGATGCTGATGCAGGCAAGGTGATCAAAGTCTTGCTCAATGGTCAAAACAACCTGACCATGCCCGCTTGGAAGCAGTTGTCTGACAGCGAAATTGCAGCTGTCATCAGTTACACCAAAAACAACTGGTCAAACAATACCGGACAAATGGTTCAGCCTGCCCAAGTGCTTGCTGCACGTCAGTAACCCCGTTTAAATCGAAGGAATCTTCTATGAGCGCTGTACTTCACCCCCATGGCCACGGGGCCGACCACGCACACGACGACCACCATGGTGCGCCTCACGGCTGGCGCCGTTGGGTCTATGCGACCAACCACAAAGACATTGGCACGCTGTACCTGCTGTTTGCCTTCACCATGCTGATCATTGGCGGCGTTTTGGCGCTGGGTATTCGCGCCGAGCTGTTCAAGCCTGGCTTGCAATTGGTCAACCCCGAGTTGTTCAACCAACTCACCACCATGCACGGTCTGATCATGGTGTTTGGCGCCATCATGCCAGCCTTTGTGGGCTTCGCTAACTGGATGATTCCTTTGCAAATTGGCGCGGCTGACATGGCCTTTGCCCGCATGAACAACTTCAGTTTCTGGCTGATGATTCCTGCCGCTTTGATCTTGGCCGGTTCGTTCTTCATGCCTGGCGGCGCCCCTGCAGGTGGCTGGACGCTTTACGCACCTCTGAGTCTGCAAATGGGTCCTTCCATGGATGCAGCGATTTTTGCGTTGCATATCTTGGGTGCCTCATCCATCATGGGTTCGATCAACATCATCGTCACCATCTTGAACATGCGCGCCCCTGGCATGACCTTGATGAAGATGCCCATGTTCGCTTGGACATGGCTGATCACTGCTTACTTGCTGATTGCCGTGATGCCTGTGTTGGCTGGCGCGATCACCATGACTTTGACAGACCGACACTTCGGCACCAGCTTCTTCAATCCTGCTGGTGGCGGCGACCCGGTCATGTACCAGCACATTTTCTGGTTCTTCGGTCACCCCGAGGTGTACATCATGATCTTGCCG
>JBILIR010000163.1:0-4494 GCA_044368955.1 Limnohabitans sp. | reverse complement strand
TAACTCACCTTGTCTATCCAACAACAGCAGATCTGAAGACCGATAGTTGGCTTTGACCGAGGCAAACGCAGTTTCTGCGTGAACAGTTCCCATGAAAAAACTCAGGAGAACAGTCAAGGAGAACGAAACAACCCTCACTTAGCGGCCTCCACCTTCAAGCGCGGGTTGGGAATGGCGCCATACATTTCTGGGGCGTACATGGCCTCGACCCGAGAGGCAGGAAGTGAAAATTCACCCACGTTGTTCAATCGCAAGGTGTACTCCAACTTGGTCACACCCTTGGGCAAGAAGTCGTAATAGGCTTTGAATGACTCAAAACTTCGCTCTTCAAAAACAGGCCCTCCGACACCCTCTTTCTTTTCACCTTGCGTGAGAATTTCCGAGTCGCGGCCAAGACCACCACCCAATATCGTGGCGCCAGCAGGTACGGGATCGGTGATGGCAACCCAACTCATGTCCGTGTTGCTTTTGATCTTCAAGGTGACCCGAATCACATCGCCCCGCGTGTAACTTCCTGAAGGTAACTGGGTGTTGGCCTGTTCTATGGCCGTAATAGTTTTTTCTATCTGGTAACCCGCATTAACGGGGTCCTTGAGTCGAACAGCCGCCAGTGACTGCAGCGTTAACCATGGTTTGCCGGAACCCTGATGGCTGAGTTTGAGGGACTCAGCTGTTGATGGATTACCCCAGGGCAAAAACATGCTCTTATTTCGCTCTGCCTTTGTCCAATCGACAGTTGCGCTGTTGGCGCCCAAACTTGCGCTGGTGCGACCGCTCACCGCTGCAGTTTCGTATTTGGCTGAGAATTTCTCTAGGGCCAGGCCACCCCAAAAATTAGCCGTGGTGGTGAGCCAAGCCCCATTCTTAAGTCGCCCCATCAAACCGCTGGCAAGACGGGCCTTATCACTCTCCCATGCTGGATCATCCAATACCGCCAACAACAATCGGGCGCTGTTGGCATCACCGTTTTGCATGAGCCACCACCAGTAATCATCTGACTCCGAATTGAAAATCAACTTTGTGCCTTGAAAGCTGATGCGACTGCGCAAAACTTGATGGGCTTGAGCCAAGCGTTTGTCGCGGTCTGGCACATCTTCTACCCTTCGCAGGATGTTGACCCAATCGATCACAGCATGGGTTGGCCATTGGTTAGGCGACACAGTGATGCTGTTGAGCATGGTGCCCTGTGCCTTGCCATAGCGCGATAAGGCTTCAATGGCGGCGAGTTTGCGTATGTCCAAGTCCTTTCGAGGACTCCAAGTATCTCGCTGTATGCGGCCTTGCACGAATGAAAGCAATCCACGTTCTAAAGGTGCACGTTGCTCCTCACTTAGCTCAAAGGAATGATGGAGGCTGGACTCTTCATGGGAAGCTGCCAAAACATATGCCGTGAGCACATCACTGCCATGATTACCTTCGTCTTCACGTATCGGGAAGTAGGTCAACAAACCGTCGGCGTCTGTGTAGTTGGCTAACTCATTGATCACAGTTTTCCAAGACTTGGCATCTTTAAGTCCCAAAGATTTACTGACCTTTTGTTCCAAGCATGAATAAGGATAGTTAACAAACCAGTCCTGAACTCCAGGCAGACCATCGCTGAGGCGGGGTTGCAACACCATCTTGAGTCCCCCACGGCTGGGTATGGCATTGGCTGGCGGGATGGTTTCCATGCTCAAGCTGCTGCCCAGTTGAACCAATGTGGCTTGTTGAACGGTTAAAGGGATGGCAGGAACAATGCGTTGTTGGGCTTTCACACGATCGCTTGCCCCGCTGATTGTGTCTTTGGCTTCAATTTCCCACAGAATAGCTTCCGCTCTTAAGTAAGCCAATTGCGCAGGTGCTGTGACCGTCCAAGCGACCTCCCTTGATTCACCCGCTGGTATATCCAACTGTTGTGGCTTTAAATCAAGCAAGGTCGCTCTTGGCGAAACCACAACCTTCATAGACTGCTTGGTGGTGTTGCGCAGTGTGAATTGGGCACGATACAGGTCTTCTTCACGCACCAGTGGGGGTAAGCCGCTAATGATTTGCAAATCTTGAACAGTTCGAATCTGCGTTAAGCCCGATCCAAAAAATCCTGTTGAGGCATCAGCAACTGCAACGATTTTGAAGGCGCTCAATGCGTCGTTGAGGGGCACAGCCACCGTCGCCTGACCTTTTGCATCCAGTTGAATTTTGGGATTCCACAAGAGAAGAGTGTCGAGCAGCTCACGGGTGCCGCTGCGCCCTCCACCACCGCCAGCCGGTACCGCCTTGCGGCCAAAGTGTCGACGGCCAATGATCTCCATATGCGCTGTTGATGTTTCTACGCCCCATGCACGTCGTTGCATCATGGCTTCCAACACATTCCAACTCTCATTGGGCATTAACTCTAAGAGTGCTTGATCAACAGCGACTAAAGCCACCTCTGCATTGGCAGCGGGTTGCCCATTAGGCAATTTGACTTGAATTTGAACCTGCGCTTTGCTGCGAACAGAGTAGCTCTCTTTGTCGGCTTTAACGGTCACATCAAGTTGGTGGGCTCTCGTACCCACCCGAATTTCAGCTACCCCAAGACGGAATGCGGGTTTACTTAAATCCACCAAGGCCGTCGGTGCTGTGTACTCTTGGCCTTCATACCAAAAAGATGTCCACCATTCTCTTGGCGCTTGGTAGCCCCAGGTGAAAAAGCTGTACCAAGGAACATCGCGAAGACGTCCACGCAAAGCCAGCACACTGACATAAACATTGGGCCCCCACGCGTCTTGAACTTTGATCTCTATCGTGGGGTCTTGGCCGCGGAGTTGAACCACTTTGGTATCAAAGATACCCTCTCGCTCAATAGTGACTAAGGCCGTAGCCAATCTAAAGGGCATACGAACTTGAAATCTTGCGGTCTCGCCTGGTTCATAGCTTTTCTTCTCTGGCAGCAAATCGATTCGATCATGGTTCTCACCGCCAAACCACAGTTCACCTTGCTTGGTGACGTACACCGAACTCGCCGCTTGGATGCTATTGCCCGATGTATCTTTTGCTGTCACAACCAACTCGACTTCACCCGATTCCGATAACGATGTTTCACACAGTAACAATCCCCTGCCATCGCTATCACCTGAACAAACACGTCCCATGTCTTTGACTGAAGTTGTGTTGTCGTAGGTGTAAAAACCACCCACCATTCGTTTGCGAGTGCTGGTGACAATTCTTGCCTTGGCCCTGACCTCCAAAGGAACGCCAGCTTGCGGTTTGCCATTGAGATCCACAGCAAGTGCTTGAAATTTAATCAGCTTGCCACTGGACAGCCAGTTCTCTGTCTTGATGCCGGTCATCACGGCTGAAGGCCAAAGCGTTCGGGTACTGCGCAGGGCTTGGACCTCTCCATTAGGGTCTGAATAGGTGGCCTCCAACAGCAGTTCCTGTGGCGTCCTCGCTGCGACTAAGCCAGCCAAAGTGGTCTGACCTGCACCGTTTTTATCGAGACGAACAGGAACTTTGTCAGCGATCATCAAAGACTCGCTGCTTTGGGCTTCGGGATCATTTGTATCCGAAGCCCTATCCTGTTCAGTAGGCGGATCGAAACTAAACCCCTCGTGGTCAGCGAAGTTGATGTATTTGGGTCTGAGTTGTGCCGAGACCCTGACGGGCAGATTGGCAGCTGGACCGCCAGCTACATAGTTAATCTGCACATTCACGGGTATCGACTTCGGACTGATCAAAGGGCCTTGAACCGATGGGTTGACCCGCCCTTCAAAAATGGGCAATCTGAACTCTTCAACACGAAATTGCCCGCTGTAAAAGCTATGCCCATCTGCTTTGTGCAATGAAATTTCGTAGGCACCCAGTTTGGCCGACTTAGGGATAGAAAAAGTACTTTCAGCGCTTTGTCCACCTGTGGCTGTTTTGCGCCATAGCAAGGGCTGTTTATAGGCTTGCCCACTTCCGATGTGCTTTATCACCAGTTGAGTTGGGGGAGCAGCAGAGAGGCCAAAGCCTTGACCCTTCAAGCTGCGAATCAAGTGTTTCATAGAAACGCTGTCGCCAGCCCGCAGCAAGTTGCGGTCCAAGATTGTGTGGGCTTGCTCATCCTGCGTAGACCCATGGTTGCTTGGCAAGTTGAAGCGCCACGATTCAATACCGCGGTTCCAGTCACTCCATGTGAATGCCAAATCTTCAACCGAACCTTTGCCATTGGCCATGGGCTGCTGTGCTCGAGCGCTGACAAAATAAGCTTGGCTGTAGCTACCTCCTGCATTACACACAGGTGCTTTGGGTGACAGGCCTTCCAACTTGGCCACACCCGAGGCATCGGTTTTGGCAGAGGCAAGCTCTTTGCCACGGCAATCCGATACTTTGACGCTGGCGTTGGGAACAGGCATCCCTTTGTCCAAAGAGGTCACCCAAGCCAATGCCCCCTCGCGGCCCAGTTTGAAGTGAACCGCTAAATTGGTCACCAAGGCCGATGTACGGACATACATGGTTCTGTTGCCACCATATCGCTCATCCAACAAGGCTGCG
>JBILIR010000010.1:0-13199 GCA_044368955.1 Limnohabitans sp. | reverse complement strand
TCATCTCGTCTTCCGAGGTGAAAACCGTGCCGGTGGGGGTGATCACCGAGCTGGTTGAAGGTGATGTTTACCACTGGGGCTCACTCATGGCGGGTGCCTTGCTGGGCTCGATACCGGTTGCGGTGCTGTACTCCTTCTTTGTCGATCACTATGTGTCGGGCATGACCGGCGCGGTCAAGGAATAAGATAGACACCTCTTTCTTAGGGGTGTTGTTGATGACCAAAATTTCGCTGGCCGATATGCGCAAGAGCTACCAAAGCGCAGAGTTACGGGAAGACAGCGCCCACAACCACCCCTTGCGCCAATTCGAGCAATGGCTGCACCAAGCCTTGGAGGCCGAGGTGCCCGAGCCCAATGCCATGACCTTGGCCACCGTGGGCAGCGATATGCGCCCCAGTACCCGCGTGGTGCTGATCAAAGGCTATGACGAACAAGGACTGGTTTGGTACACCAACTACGACAGCCGCAAAGGCCAAGAGCTGGCAGGCAACCCTTTTGCATCGCTGCAATTTCACTGGGTGGAGTTGGAGCGGGTGGTGCGTATCGAGGGGCGCGTGAGCAAAGTCAGCAGCGAAGAAAGCGATGCCTACTTTCACAGCCGTCCACTGAATTCACGCATTGGTGCATGGGCGAGTCCGCAAAGCCAAGTCATTGACTCACGTACCCAATTGGTCACCCAAGCCGCCAGCTATATGGCGAAATTTGGCTTGAAGCCTCCACGTCCGCCGCACTGGGGGGGCTACAGGCTTACACCAGACCGATGGGAGTTTTGGCAAGGCGGTGTCGCCCGTTTGCACGACCGCCTGAGCTACCGCCTTCAAGACGGTGATTGGAAAAAAGAGCGTTTAGCGCCTTAACTTAGCGTCCAAGCTAAGGCTTGAGCCAATGCACAAAATGCTGCTGCAGTTTTTTCACCTTGGGAGCCACCACAAAGGTGCAATAACCTTGGTGGGGATTGTTTTCAAAATAGTCTTGGTGATAGCTCTCAGCAGGCCAATAGTGTTGAAGTGGTAGCACCTCGGTGACGATGGGGCGTTCAAAGTCGCCACGGCTGGTCACCTTGGAGATGAACTGCAAAACGGCCATATGGTCTTCATCATTGGAAACATAAATGCCACTGCGGTACTGGGTACCCACATCATTGCCTTGCCGGTTCAAGCTGGTGGGGTCGTGGATCTCAAAAAAAATACCCAAGATGTCAGGCAAGGTGATGACGCTGTCGTCATAGGTCAAGCGAACCACTTCATTGAAACCGGTTTGGCCGGTACACACCTGCTCGTAGCTGGGCCGTGCGGGACCTTGGCCATTGCTGTAGCCCGACTCGACGTCGGTGACGCCTCGCACACGCACAAACACCGCCTCTGTGCACCAGAAACAACCGCCGCCCAAGGTAATGCTTGCATTTGCCATGGCACGCATCTTAGTGCTATGGGACACTCTTGGCCATGCTCACTTGGATTGGCCCCCTCAAACCCCTGATTTCTGCCTTGCTTTTGCCGCCAGCCAGCCTTTTGCTGCTGATATTGGCGGGGGTACTGTTGATGCGTTTTTCCAAGCGCTGGGGCAAAGCCTTGTGTGTGCTCGGTGCAGTGCTGCTGTGGGTGCTCAGTTGCAGCGCCACGGCTTACGGTTTAAGTCAACTTTTGTTGCGCAGTTACCCGCCGCTTTCCACCCAAGCTTTAAAAGAAGCCCAAGCTATCGTGGTAATAGGTGGAGGCGTGGACCTGTATGCCCCTCAGTATGGTCAGCCCATCATCAGCTCTGAAGCCTACCAACGCTTGGTCTATGGTCGGTATTTGAAAACCCTTCACGACCTACCACTGGTCTTCAGCGGTGGCAAGGGCTGGGGCGCAGCCTCGGCTCAAACCATGACCGAGGCGCAAGTGGCAGCTGATGTGTTGCAGCGTGATTTTGGTCTGACATTCTTTTTAGCCGATGACGAGTCTCGGGACACCCGTGAAAACGCTTTGCGTTCTTATGCCCTGTTGTCGGCCAAAGGCATTAAGCGCATTGCATTGATCACCCACGACTGGCATATGCAGCGCAGCACAGAGCAGTTTGAAGCTGCAGGTTTTGAGGTGATGCCCGCCCCCATGGGCTATACCCAGCCACCCATGCGCTGGGACACCGATTACCTGCCGTCAGCCAATGGCCTTAAAAACAGCAGATTGGTTTTACACGAATGGCTGGGTCGGTTACATTACTAACCAGCCAGTCATTAATATGCAAACCATCTCATTCACAAGCGAAACGCCCAGTACGCACAAACGCGAACGCCGCAAAGAGGCTCGGCCCGGGGAGTTGCTCGACGCTGCGCTGAGCTTGTTTGTCAACAAAGGTTTTTCCGCCACCAAAGTCGAGGATGTGGCAGCCAGCGCTGGGGTGTCCAAGGGCACTTTGTTTCTTTACTTTTCCAGCAAGGAAGACCTTTTCAAAGCTGTGATTCGCACCAATTTGGCCGATCACTTTCCTGCTTGGAACCAAGAATTTGAGGAATTTGAGGGTTCTACGCCAGACATGCTGGAATACGCCATGGTGTCTTGGTGGCAGCGCATAGGCTCGACGGATGCCAGTGGCATTACCAAACTGGTGATGAGCGAGGCGCACAATTTTCCCGAAGTCGTTGAGTTTTATGACCAAGAGGTGAGTCGCCCCGGGCATGAACTTTTTCAGCGGATTTTGCAGCGCGGCATTGACCGTGGTGAGTTTGTCGTTTTCAACACTGATTTGGCGGTGCACAGCTTGGTCAGCGCCATCTTGTATGTGAACATGTGGAAACACTCCTTGGCATGTAACGCCACACTCAATCTACTTAATCCTGAAGCATTCTTGCGCAACCATGTACACCTGATGGTGCAGGGCTGGCGCCAGTCTTGAACAGACCCTTTTTTCGGAGCAAGCGCAGATGAATTTCAAAATGAAAGGCTGGGGCGGGGTGGTGCTGCTGTCTGCGGCCATGTTGGGCGGTGCTGCTATCTATATGCGCAGCACATCTACAGCCAAGGAAGAAGCCAGCAAAACCTTGCCTGCGGCTGCCACACCCTCTGCCCCACCTGTGTTTGATATTCCCTTCAGCGACACCTGGGTCGCCACCGAACAGCGCTTGGTCAACAACCTTCCCATCTCAGGCAGCCTTAAAGCAGTCAATACCGTCGCAGTTAAAGCACGTGTCTCGGGTGAGATCACCGAACTCCAAGTTCGTGAAGGCGACTATGTGAAAGCAGGCCAGGTACTGGCGCGTATTGACCCTGTCGAATACCAACGCAAATTGTTACAAATCGAGCAACAAGCCCAGGCGGCTAAAGCGCAAATGGACATTGCCAAGCGCCAGTACGACAACAACGTCTCCCTGGTGGACAAGGGCTTTATCTCCAAAACCGCGCTGGAAACTTCATTCTCCAATTTAGCGGGTGCAGAAGCCACCTACAATGCTGCGCGCTCCGGTGCCGATGTGGCCCGTAAGGTACTCGATGATGCCGTGCTGATTTCGCCCATTTCCGGTCAAGTGTCGGCACGTTTGGCACAGCCCGGTGAACGTGTGTCAGTGGACACCAAGTTACTGGAAGTGGTGGACTTGGGTAGCTTGGAATTGGAAGCCACCTTGAGCCCTGTTGACTCCATCGATGTGCGAATCGGTCAACAAGCCACCCTCAGCATGGAAGGCCGTGCCCAAACATTCAATGCGCGGGTGCAACGTATCAACCCCAATGTGCAAGCGGGTAGCCGAAGCGTGTTGGTGTATTTGCGCCTGGACAGTGCCACGGGCTTGCGCCAAGGCTTGTATGGCCAAGGCCAATTGGCACTCGGTCAAAGGCAGGTGCTGGCCATTCCGTTGGACGCGGTGCGAACCGACAAACCGCAGCCCTATGTTCAAGCCATTGAGAACAACAAAGTGGTTCACCATGGCGTGACCACGGGCATGCGCGGACAACTGCTGGGACAAACCGAGGCCACAACCGTGTGGGTCGAGGTCAGCGGCCTGCCCATCAACAGCTTGATATTGCGTGGCACGGCTGGCGCATTGCGCGAAGGCTTGGCGGTTCGCTCAGACAGCACACCTCCCGCCCCTTCCACCGCCACACCTGGCAGCAAGCCCTAGGCCATGTGGTTCACCCAAGTCAGTTTGCGCAACCCGGTGTTTGCCACCATGATGATGCTCGCCTTGGTGGTGCTGGGCCTCTTCAGCTACGGTCGCCTCAAGATTGACCAATTCCCCAATATCGATTTGCCGGTGGTGGTGATTACCACCGAGTACCCCGGCGCCTCGCCCGAAATCATCGAGAGCGAGGTGAGTAAAAAAATTGAGGAGGCGGTCAACTCGATCGCCGGCATTAGCGCCCTCACCTCACGCAGCTACGAAGGCATGTCGGTGGTGGTGATTGAGTTTCAGCTGTATGTCAATGGCCGCAAAGCCGCTGACGATGTCCGCGAAAAAGTCTCGAATGTGCACCCGTTTTTGCGTACCGACGTGAAAGAGTCGCGCATCTTGCGCTTTGACCCCACCAGCCGCCCGATTTGGTCGGTGGCGGTATTGCCGGATGACAAAGCCACGGGATTGAGCCAACCCTTGAGCAATGTGGAGTTGACCAACTGGGCGGACCAAGTCTTCAAGAAGCGGCTTGAAAATGTGCGTGGCGTGGGCTCTGTGTCCTTGGTAGGTGGCACCAAACGTGAAATCAACCTCTATCTGAATCCTCAAGCCATGGAAGCGCTGGGCGTGACGGCTGACGAAGTGGTGGCCGCCGTTAGCAACGAAAACCAAGACCTGCCAGTGGGCTCGATTCGCTCGATCCAGCAAGACCGCGTGGTGCAGGTGCAATCCCGCATGAAGCGCCCCGAGGACTTTGGCAACATCATCGTGGCTCGCAAGGGCGGCACCTATGTGCGACTGTCGCAAGTGGCCAAGGTCAACGATGGCGCACAAGAGTTGGAGAACATGGCGCTTTACAACGGGCAACGCACCCTGCTGTTGTCTGTGGTGAAAGCCCAAGACGAGAACACCATTGAAGTGGTGGATGGCTTGATAGACACCTTGGAGTCCATGCGCAAACAGCTGCCGCCAGGTGTTCGCCTAGAGCCTATTTTTGATGGTTCAAGACCCATCCGCGTGGCGGTCAATAACGTACAAAAATCCCTCATAGAAGGCGCTTTGCTGACGGTGTTGATTGTGTTTTTGTTCTTGAACTCTTGGCGCTCGACCATCATCACCGGGCTGGCTTTGCCGATTGCGGTGATTGGCACTTTTTTGTTCATGAGCTTGTTTGGCTTCACCATCAATATGATGACCCTCATGGCCTTGTCGCTGTGCATTGGTTTACTGATTGACGACGCCATCGTGGTACGCGAAAACATTGTACGCCATGTGCAAATGGGCAAAAACGCGTTCACCGCAGCCATGGAAGGGACCAGAGAAATTGGCCTGGCAGTGCTGGCCACCACTTTCTCTATCGTCGCCGTTTTCTTACCCATTGGATTCATGGAAGGTGTCATTGGAAAGTTCTTCCACGAGTTTGGTTTGACCATCGTGGTGGCGGTGCTTATCTCGATGTTTGTCAGTTTCACCCTTGACCCCATGCTCTCGAGCGTTTGGCACGACCCCAGCATCCATATCCGCGGCCAAGCCACCAAACCGCTGAACTGGTACGACAAATCGATTGGGCGTGTGACCGGTTGGTTTGAAACCACCACAGACCGCTTAAGCGGTGTGTACCAGCGTTTGCTGGCATGGGCTTTGGTGCACAAACTCAAAACCGTGTTGGCCGCAGTGGGTATTTTCGTGGGCAGCATCTTCATGGTGCCTTTGTTGGGCACAGAGTTCGTTCCTAAGTCGGACTACTCAGAGTCCACAGTTACCTTTTATGTGCCAGTGGGGTCATCTTTAGAAGTGACCGAGCGCAAAGCGCAAGAGGTTGAAAAACTGCTGCGCAGTTTGCCCGAGGTACGCTACACCTTGACCACGATCAATACGGGTAACGCCAACGGCAAAATTTATGCGAATGTCTATTTCCGATTGGTAGACCGTGGTCTGCGTGAGCGCAACCTCAACAGCATCACGCCCGATATTCGCCAGCGCCTAAGTCAGTTGTCTGGCATCACCGTCACCCATGTGGGACAACTCGACAACGTGAGTGGATCCAAGCAAATCGATTTTTACTTGCTCGGCCCCGACCAAGCCGAGTTGGAGCGTTTGGCCGCACAGGTCATGGTCAAACTGAGCCAGATCAAAGGCTTTGTCGATATCGAGTCCAGCGTTAAACCCAACAAACCTACCATTGACATCGCCATCAAGCATGAAGCAGCTTCGGACTTTGGCATGAACGCCAGCAGCATTGCCAACCAATTGCGCACTTTGGTCGCCGGTCAAAACATTGGTGTGTGGCGAGCCAGCAATGACCAAACCTACGATGTGTTGGTGCGTCTGTCGCCCGAATCGCGAACAGCGCCGCAAGACCTAGAACGCCTGCCATTTAACCTACCACCTGCTGCAGACGGCAGCACCCGTACGGTCAAACTCAACCAAGTCGCGCGGATAAGCGAAGGCGTGGGCCCCAATCAAATCAACCGACGCGAGTTGTCGCGTGAAGTGTCTTTCAGCGGAAATGCCTATGGCCGTGCGAGTGGAGACGTTTCCAAAGAAATCCAATCCGTCATGGCGTCTATGCAATTGCCTGATGGCTACCGTTACCAATTTGGTGGCTCCACCAAAAACATGAAAGAGTCTTTTGCCTACGCTGTCTCAGCGCTGGTGATGGCGATTATTTTCATTTATATGATTTTGGCCAGCCAGTTCAAAAGTTTTTTGCAACCTTTGGCCTTGATGACATCGCTGCCGCTCACCCTGATTGGCGTGGTCTTGGCCTTGATGTTGTTTCACTCCACCTTGTCTTTGTTCTCGGTGATTGGGGTGATCATGCTCATGGGCTTGGTCACTAAAAATGCGATTTTGTTGCTGGACTTTGCTATTCGCGCCCGAGAAGGCCTGGACAACGGCGATGGCACCCGGGAAGCGCCCATGGGCCGCAGCGAGGCCTTGCTGATGGCAGCCAAGGTGCGCTTGCGCCCCATTTTGATGACCACCTTGGCCATGGTGTTTGGCATGATGCCCTTGGCCTTGTCCACCAGCGAGGGGGCCGAGCAAAGAGCCCCCTTGGGGCAAGCCGTGATTGGCGGCGTCATCACTTCCTCGTTACTGACCTTGGTGGTGGTGCCGGTGGTGTATTGTTATCTGGATGATCTGACGCAATGGCTCAAACGCCTATGGGGCACGACAACCGACAATACGCAAAGTCGCGCTGGTTAAAATTTCTTCCATGAACTGCTACAACGAATCGTTATGAACACAGAACTTGCCCGCTTCAATATGGTTGAACAGCAAATCCGTCCTTGGAATGTGCTGGACCATGCTGTGCTTGAGCAGTTGTCGTTTGTCGACCGCAGCCTGTTTGTGCCAAGCGGCTTTGAAGACTTGGCTTACAGCGATACCGAAATTCCTCTCTTACATGGTGAAACCATGCTGGCACCGCGTGTCGCGGCCAGATTGGCACAAGACCTGTTGTTAAAGCCCACCGACAGCGTGCTGGAAATTGGCACGGGCAGTGGTTACCTCACGGCCTTGTTGGCCAGTTTGTCTGCCAACGTGCTCAGCCTTGAGTGCCACGCCGATTTGCTCGCGCAAGCGCAAACCCATTTACAGCAAGCTGGCATTGCCAACGCACAACTGCGTCAAAGCAGTGGCCTACCGATTGGTCTGCCCCTGGCATCTTTTGATGCGATTGTGCTGACAGGCTCTGTTTCGCAGGTGCCCACAGAGTTGCTGGACCTGCTCAAACCGGGGGGCCGATTGATGGCGGTTGTGGGTGAAGAACCCATCATGCAAGCAACACGTTTGACCCGCGCCAGCCATGGCGCTATGCAGTCGCAGGTTGTGTGGGACGTGGTGTTGCCACGCTTGCACGGCTTTGCGCAAACACCTGCTTTTCAATTTTGAACCGCTCACCCCAAAGGAAGACCATGCGTTCTTTTCGTCCCCTGCCCCTTATTTCGGCCATGGCTTTGGCCTTTTGTGGCGTGGCCCATGGTCAAAGCTTGCTCGAACTCTACGATTCAGCCCGAGGCTTTGATGCCAATTACCAATCGGTGCAAGCGCAATTTGAAGCCACGCGTTTGAAGTCTGCCCAAGCCAAGGCCAAACTCGGGCCCACTGGCAGCTTGAGTGTGAATCTGTCGAAAAACAATATCAACTTCAACCCTAACCAAGGCAGCAGCAACTATGACCGGTTCTACGGCACCAATGCCGCCACCGTCACGGCCAGCCAACCCCTTTACCGCCCTGGCGACAAAGCCGAAGTGGCGCAAAGCAGCTTGCAAATGCAAGCGGTGCAAGAGCAGCTGGTAGCTGCCGAACAAGACCTGATGGTGCGTGTCAGCCAAGCTTACTTCGACGTATTGGCGGCGCAAGACAACGTTACTTTTGTGCAAGCTCAAAAAACGGCAGTCGCCGAGCAACTCGCTTCTGCAAAGCGCAACTTTGAGGTGGGTACCGCCACCATCACTGACACCCGCGAAGCACAAGCGGGCTTTGATTTGGTAACAGCCCAAGAAATTGCCGCGCAAAATGATTTGCAAGTCAAAAAGCTCGCTCTCGATCAAGTGGTCGGCAGAACCACTACCCAGCCTAAATCTATGCTGGTTAAAGCAGAACTCAGCCCCTTGAGTCCCGCGCAAGTCGAAGAGTGGGTGAGCTTGAGTGCTGAAAAAAATCCAAGCTTGCGTCAAGCCGTGATTGGCTTGCAAGTCACTGAGCTTGAAACCCAAAAAGCCAAGGCTGGACTTAAACCCACGGTTGATTTTCAACTCAGCCACAGTTTGCAAAACAATGTGAATGCCTCTTCCTCGGGGGCGTTGGCTTATGGCTCCACCACCAACCTCACTACCGGTGCGGTGGTTCTGTCTTGGCCTTTTTATACGGGCAACGCACTGGACAACCGTGTTCGTGAAACCCTCTCGCTGACCCAAAAAGCCCAAGCCGATTTGGACGCAGCCACCCGTAACGTCGCGCAAAACACGCGCAGCGCATTTTTTGGGGTGATGTCAGGTGTCAGCCAAGTCAAGGCCTTGCAAGCAGCAGTAGAGTCCAGCCAAGTAGCGCTTGAAGCCAACAAATTGGGCTATACCGTGGGCGTGCGCATCAATATGAACGTGTTGGATGCGCAAAGCAAATTGTTTGACACCAAAGCCAAATTGGCCAAAGCCCGCTATGACGTGCTGATGGGCCACCTGCGCTTGCGCCAAGTCAGCGGCACTTTGCAATTGCAAGACCTGCAAGGTATCAATAACCTGCTCGAGCCTTGATCCCCTGAATCAGCTTTTAAGGCTTGTCTAAGAAAGCCGCCAACGCTTTCACGCAATGTGCCACAGCACCTCGGTGACTGCTGGCAAAAAGTTGTGCTGCCTGTGACATGCTTTGTTGTCGCGTTCTGTCTAAAGCGATAGCCAAGGCTTGCGCCATGCCATCCACCATATCGCTACAGCGCACTCCTGCTTGGGCTTTCATGGCCCACTCTGCGGCTTGCTTGAAATTGAAAGTATGCGGCCCCATTACCACCGGACAGTCGCAGGCACAGGCCTCAATGAGGTTTTGCCCACCCAAAGGCGCAAAACTCCCCCCCAGCAAGGCCACACTGGCCAGGCCATAGTAAAGCGGCATCTCCCCCAGTGAGTCGCCCAACACCAATCCAACATCATTCGGCGCAGACATGTCTGCCACATCCGCAGGCCACTGGCTGCGTCGCTGCCAAGGCAAGCCCGAGGCTTGTATCAAATCAGCCACTTCATCAAAGCGTTGCGGATGACGCGGCACGATCCACCATTGCGCTTGTTGCAGGTACGCGGGATGCTCATGCAAAACCTGTAAAAACATGGCCTCCTCGCCTTCACGCGAGATGGCCAACAACACCACGGGCCTGGCGGTTAAAGCTTGGCGCCAAGCTTGTCCAGCGGCCAGTAACTGTGGGTCGGGAACCGCATCGAATTTCAAATTTCCCATGACCACTGTCACGGGTGCGCCAAGGCTGCGCAAGCGTTGGGCATCCTCCTCGGTTTGCGCCCAAACCGCTTGCAAACTGCTGAAAGCCGGTTTGGCAAGCGCAGACCAACGCTGTGCTTTGCGCCATGAGTGCTCACTCAAACGGGCATTGGCCAGCACCAGTGGAACGCCTTGTTGATGGGCAATGGCGGTCAGGTTGGGCCACACCTCGGTGTCAATCAACACGCCCATGCGGGGTTGAAAATGCGCCAAGAACCGCCCAACCGCAGCAGGCGTATCCCAAGGCAACCATGCTTGCACATCCCCCTCACGCAGCAAGTGAACGCCCTCGCTGCGTCCGGTGGCCGTGCCGTGGGTGAGTAGCAAACGCACATCGGGGTATGCCTCGCGCAAGGCCTTGACCAAGGAACGAATAGCTCGGGTCTCACCCAAAGACACCGCATGTATCCACAAGGCTCCCGCCTGTGCAGCCTGATCGAAATAGCCAAAGCGCTCGGCGATGGCTTGACCGTACACGGGTTCTTGCCGCGCTCTCAGAAACAGTTTCAGCCACAGCAGGGGCGACAAGGCCCACATCAAACAGGAATAGAAGAAGCGCGTCATGGCTGCTGTGTTTCAGTCGCGAGACAAGCAGCCCAAGCAGACAACACCGCTTCGGGCGACGGCGTGGGCTTGGCAAAGACGCTTTGCTGCCATGCACAGCCCTTGGGGCCGGTACGCCAAGCGGTATCGAAGTTGTAAATCTGAACATGCGGCAACCCCAAGGCCACTGCAATATGGCTAACGCCACTGTCCACACCAACCACCCCCTCACAAGCCGCCAAGCGCTGTGTGAGTTCCACCAAATCGCAACGCGGCCAAATGACAGCACTGGGGCAAGCACTGGCCACAGCTTGCGCGGTTTGTAGTTCGGCCTCGTTGGCATGGGGCAAGGCCAATTGAAAGCCTTGCGCTTGCAAAGCTTGACCCAAAACCTTCCAATGCTTCAGGGGCCAGGCTTTGTCAGCGCGAGAGCTGCCATGCACCAAAGCTATTGTTCGAGCTTGCACATCGGGGTGAGGCAAGGTCTGCAACCCGGTTTGTAAGCGGGTGGGCAACGCATAGCCCAGTGCTTGTGCGCATACATGACGGGCACGGTCCAAGGCATGGCTGTGCCACTCGCATGGCACCGCCACATCGGCCACCCAGCGCGTAGGCGCTTCATAGCCTGAGCCTTCGGTACGGTTGGCCATGGCGTAGCGCTTACCGTTAGGCGTCAGTGTGGCCAGTCGGGAGATCAGTGCGGATTTGGTGAGGCCCTGCAAATCGATCACTGCGTCGTAGGCGGTGGCTTGCAGGTCGTGCTTGAAAGCTTGCCATGCGCGGTGGGTGTCGGCTTGCCAAAAGCTTTTGCGCCACTGGCGCAAATTGCAAGGGATGATGCGCTTGACCGCAGGACACAGCTTGAGCAAAGGGGCGAACGCGGGTTCAACCACCCAGTCGATCTGCACATCAGGGACCTGGGCTTGCAAATCCATGGCAGCTGGCAAGCTGTGCACCACATCGCCCAACGAGGACAGCTTGACCAGCAATACCCTCAATGCGCCGCCTCTTGCACCTGCGCATCGGGTTTGATTTGGCGCAACAGGGCCATCATGTCAGACTCAATACGTGCCAAGGCTTGCGGGGTTTGGCCCTCAAAACGAAGCACCAACACCGGCGTGGTGTTGGAGGCGCGAACCAAGCCAAAACCATCCGCCCAGTCGATGCGAACACCGTCGATGTCGCACAGGACCGGCTGGTGCTCTGAAGATGGCAAGCCTTGGGTTTTTGCAAGCTTCATCAACTCGGCGGTAACGCGGTGCGGCTCACCCTCGACACAAGCCACGTTCAGTTCAGGCGTGGACTGGCTGGTGGGCAAAGCTTGCAACACCGCGTTGGCGTCGGGCGAGCGGCTGACGATTTCCAGCAAGCGGCAACCCGCATAAGTACCGTCGTCAAAGCCGTACCAACGCTCTTTGAAAAACACATGGCCGCTCATCTCGCCACCCAGCGGTGAGTCAATGGCTTTCATTTGCGCTTTGATGAGGGAGTGTCCGGTTTTGAACATCACAGGCACACCACCCGCGGCGCGAATAGCGGGGGCGAGTTGTTGCGAACACTTGACGTCATAGACGATAGAACCACCGGGGACACGGCTTAAGACATCTTGTGCGAACAACATCATTTGTCGGTCGGGGTAGATGGTTTGCCCATCCTTGGTCACGATGCCTAAACGGTCACCATCACCATCGAAAGCCAAGCCCAACTCGGCACCGGTGTTTTGCAAAGCAGCAATCAGGTCTTGCAGGTTTTCGGGCTTACTGGGGTCGGGGTGGTGATTGGGAAAGTCGCCATCCACCTCGCTGAAGAGTTCAATCACCTCGCAACCAATGGCACGAAAAATCTCTGGGGCAGAAGCACCGGCTATACCGTTGCCGCTGTCAACCACGATGCGCATGGGCCGGCTTAAATGAATGTCTTGAACGATGCGCTCTAGGTAGGCTTGGTTCACGCTGACTTGCTTGACACTGCCGCCCGTTTTCAGAGTCCAACTTTCATCTTGCATCATCTGACGCAGGCCTTGAATCTCGTCACCGTAAATCGCCCTGCCAGCCATCACCATTTTGAAACCGTTGTAGTCCTTGGGGTTATGGCTGCCAGTGATTTGAATGCCGCTTTTGCACAAGGTGTTGGCGGCGAAATAAAGTTGTGGCGTGGTGACCATGCCCACATCGATCACTTCGACACCGGCATCCACCAAGCCCTGTATGAGCGCCTGCGCCAAGGCAGGACCGCTCAAACGACCATCACGGCCCACAGCCAAAGCGTGTTCACCTTGGGCCAAAGCTTGTGTGCCAAAAGCACGCCCAAGCGCGAGTGCGACCGAGGGATTTAGCGATGAAGGCACCACACCGCGAATGTCATAGGCCTTGAATACAGAGGCTTCAATTTGCATGGCGGTATTGTAGAAGCAGGGCTTGGCGCAGACTGACATCGCACCATCGTATGATGGCCTCCAAGACTTACTCACATCACATGCTTTCCACGTCTGCTCACGCCTTCTTTCAAGCCAACGTTTGGCAAATGCCCATCAACTCGCCATTGGGTTCGATCACCTTGGTGGCAAGCGAC
>JBILIR010000225.1:0-3624 GCA_044368955.1 Limnohabitans sp. | reverse complement strand
AAGCGACAAAGGTTTGTGTGGTGTTTGGTTTGAAGACCAAGCCCACAAACCAGATTTGCGCCATCTTCCTTGGGGTCCATCGCAACATTGGTTACGCTTGGCCAAAACCCAATTGACAGATTACTTTGCAGGCATGCGCAGTTCGTTTGATTTGCCTTTGGACCTGGCCAATGGCAGCGCTTTTCAGCAAGGCGTGTGGTACGCATTGCTGCAAATACCTTATGGTCGCTATTCCACTTATGGCGAATTGGCGCAGCACTTGGGCCAAGCCCAAGCCGCACGTGCAGTTGGTATGGCCGTGGGGCGCAACCCCTTGAGCATCATCGTGCCTTGTCACCGTGTGGTCGGTGCCAATGGCGCGTTGACCGGCTACGCCGGTGGCTTGTGGCGAAAAATGGATTTGTTGCAGCGCGAAGGCACGCTTTTGTGACAGGTGCTTTGCGGTGGCGTCAATGGCTGCCAGAGTTTGTGTTGCTAGGCGTTATCTGGGGATCGTCCTTTCTCTTCATGCGCATGACCTCGCAAGAGTTTGGCAGTTGGTCCACAGCGTGGCTGAGGGTGAGTGTGGCGTGGTTGACCTTGCTCCCTTTTTTGCTGTGGCAGGGTCAAGCCCATAGCCTTGGGCTGCATTGGAAACGTGTTTTGCCCTTGGGCGTTGTCAACTCAGGCATTCCGACCCCGCAGACCTGTGTAGTCATGGCCCGCAGCCGTGATTGCGAGGAGCTGTCATTGCGAAGCCTTACCGTTACTGCGCGGAGCAAAGCGACAAAGCAGTCTAGGGATTGCTTCAGCCCTACGGGCTTCGCAATGACGGCAAGGCTTCGCAAAGACGGCAAGTTCTCGCAATGACGAGGGTCAGGCGCGAAGTTGCTGCATCAACAAGCCATGCAAATGCGAACCGGGCTTGGCCAATTCATTGACGATGCTGAAATGATGCAAGCCTTGCAAATCCTCCACCAAAGGCACACGCTCAGGTCCCCATGCCTCTTGTATGAGATGGTTGTGACGAATAAAAGCATCGCTCTCCAGCGCCCCCGCCACACTGATCAAACTGCCAGAGGCAGGAGATGGCATCCAGGCTGGGCTGCAGCGCAGCACCTGCTCCTGAGTCAAGTGCAAAGCGGACTGCAACATGGGCGAACGCATCACGCTGTCTAATTCGTATAGACCTGAAATCGACAACACACTTTTCACCAAGTCGGCTGGTAAATCCGACTGGACACGAGCCCACTGACAAACCATCATCATGGCAGCCAAATGCCCACCGGCGCTGTGACCTGCGATGTGAATACGTGAGGGATCGCCACCCCAGCGGTCGATACAGCGCCACACCCAAGCCAGCGCCTTGACCATTTGCAGGACGATGTCAGGAATGGTCACTGCAGGGCAAAGAGCGTAATTGGGCACCACCACACAAGCCCCTTGCCCCACCAAGGCAGGCGCTACAAAGGAATGGTCTGATTTATCCAAAGAACGCCAATAGCCTCCATGGATGAACAGCACAACAGGTGCCTTGGGAGCATCGGCTGGAAAAATATCGAGGGTTTCGCCAAGCCCAGAACCGTAAGAGATATCGGTTAGGCCCTCTAGCAAACCTCTGGCGGTTGCAGATTCTTCTGCCCATTGGGCGAAATAGTCAGCAAAATCGGGCACACGCGCCCGGTTGTTGTACATCTGATCATAGTGATCGGGCGACAACAAAGCAGTTTATTTATTGGTTTGCGCCTGACGAATGGCGGTACTGGCTTCAGTACTGGCGTTGCCACCAGCTGGGTTTTGGATGACCAAGCCCAGCAAACGCGCACCGTGCTCGACTGCAATGGAGCCATAAGAAATATCGCCATGAACCACCGAATCTTTGTGAAATTCGACGCGCTCAGAGGCGTAAATATTGCCTTCAACCTTACCCGCCACCATCACGCGGTGGGCAGTCACATCACCAGACACCTCTCCGCTGGCCCCAATGGCCACGGTGACTTTATGGTCCTTGGTGGTTTCAATATTGCCAACCACCTTGCCATCGATGCGAACGCTGTCGAGCAACACCAAGCGGCCATAAATTTGGGTGGTACGCCCAATAAGGGTTTCAAAGCGTTCTTGCGAACTGGCCAAGGGCTTGTCGCGCAGTTTTTCAAACATGGAAGGCTCCGATAGGGGGTAGGGTTAGCTCGACGAACCTGAAGGCAGGACTTGTGCAGGGTTGATAACCCGGTCTTTGTTAAATACTTCGTAATGCAAATGGGGGCCGGTTGAACGGCCTGTGCTGCCCACCTCTCCCAAAGTACCGCCGCGCTCGACCACGTCACCTACTTGGGCAATGCGCTTGCTCAAGTGGGCATAGCGGGTGGAGAAACCTTCTGCATGATGGACCTCAACGACATTGCCATAGCCTGGATCCCAACCAGATCGGGTCACCGTGCCTTGAGCGGTAGCAATCACCAAGGTACCTGTAGGCGCGGTGAAATCCAAGCCTTCATGCATGGCCAAACCGCCAGTGAATGGGTCGTTTCGGATACCAAAGCCACTGGAAATACGGAAGTTGCCACGCACTGGCATGCCTGTCGGCAAGGAATGCAGCCAATCGAGTTGCTTTTCCCAATGGGTGTGCAATTCCGCCACAGCGGCCTGGGTTTGCAAAAATTCTTGCAAAGTTTGGTCGAACTCTATGCCCAAAGGCAGCCGAATGAATGAGGAAAAAGGGCGAGGTGCGATAAAGGGTCGCGCACTACGTTGGGTGTAGCCATTTCCATGAACCGGTTTTTCATGGTTTCGAGTTGACGAATTTCGTTGACCGTGGTGTGCATGGATTCGCGCAGTTGGGACAAGTGGTCTCGGTAGACAGACTCCATGCGCTTTTGCTCGGCTTCGGTGGTGACGCCACCAATGCTGCGGGCAAGGTCGGGGTTGTACTCAACCGCAATTTTGAAACCCACAAAATGCATCAGAAAACCTGCGCTGAGCAAAAACAGCGCGACCACGCAGGCAGACATCAACACCGTGCGAAAGGTGATGGATATCGTCCTGACATTTCCTGTGGGCCCTGAAAGCCACATCAATTGCATAAATTGTCCCTGTGAGTACCTGTCCAGAAACAGGATCGCCATTCTAGGCCCATAGCTTTAGCGCTCCAAGCAAATAAATGCCAAAAAACCCTATAAATATAGCATAAAGTATTCAAAAATAAGGCGGGTTTACCCCAAAATCTGACTCGCCCAGCCGCTAAAGAACCATACGGCGGTCAAATTTGTCAACCAAGCCCAAAAAAAACGATTTAGCCCAAAAAACCAGAAAACCAAAAAATGAAAGACCACAGCGATAACCATGAACAGCAGTGCCCCGTTCTGGTTGAACAAGCCCAAAGGGAACACCGCTTCCCACAAAATGAACGCCCAACTGCAAAACATGGCGACCTTGGGGCGGCGAAAAACACTGTCAGGGGGTAAAGGGCCGTATATACCCCCGTTGAGGAAAACGGTGAGCGCTTGCCCACTTCGCCACTCAGCTTGCAGCAGTTTGATCCAACCAGAAACGAAATAGGAACTCAGGGTGTGGATGGCGATATAGGACAAACCGACCGCCCAGCCCAAGCCCTTGTCCGCCCACAACGCCACCACTTGGGCGATC
>JBILIR010000161.1:0-4525 GCA_044368955.1 Limnohabitans sp. | reverse complement strand
GCTTAATTCAGGGTTTTTACGTATCCTAAAGCGCTTAAAAAAAGTTCTGATCACATACTTTTCACCAATAAATTGATAAAAATTAGTGAGAGAATACTTTTGTGAATTTCAATGAATTAGTTCAAACAATTGCCACCCATGCAATACCTGTGTTGCTCGCCATCACCGTACACGAAGCCGCCCACGGCTACGCTGCGCGGCAGTTGGGCGACGACACCGCATGGCAAATGGGGCGTGTCACCCTCAACCCCTTTCCCCATATTGACTTGGTTGGAACAGTCCTCCTGCCTTTGATGCTGTATTTTGCCACTTCCGGTCAGTTTTTGTTTGGCTATGCCAAGCCTGTTCCTGTGGATTTTTCCCGTCTGCGCCACCCCAAACGCGACATGGTGTGGGTGGCTTTGGCAGGTCCTGCGGTCAATTTGCTTCAAGCGCTTGCTTGGGCGGTGCTGATTTACCTGCTATCGGGTATGGGCAGTGAAGAGCGTTTTTTCATTGAAATGGCGCAAGCCGGTGTGCTGGTCAATTTGGTGATGTTCGCTTTCAACCTGTTTCCCTTGCCGCCGCTGGACGGCGGGCGCATCATGGTGGGCTTGCTGCCCATGCGCTTGGCGATTGGCTTCTCAAAAATAGAGCGTTACGGGTTTTTCATTGTCATGGGCTTGGTGCTCATGGGCGTGATCAACACCTTTTGGATGCGCCCCATCATGATGGCCACCACCGAAGGCATTCAGTGGGCACTTCAGCCCTTGGCTTCTTTGTTGCAGTTATCCCCATGACAGAACGCGTACTCTCCGGCATGCGTCCAACCGGCGCCTTGCACTTGGGCCACTACCACGGCGCCTTGAAAAACTGGGTGCGCCTGCAGTCTGAAATGCAGTGTTTTTATTTTGTGGCCGACTGGCACGCCCTGACCACCCATTACGAAAGCCGCGAAGTCATCGAGAAGAACGTCTACGAAATGGTGATCGATTGGCTGGCAGCGGGCTTGGACCCTGACAAATGCACGCTGTTTTTGCAAAGCCGCATTCCCGAACACGCCGAACTCTTTACCCTGTTGGCCATGGGCACACCCATCGGTTGGTTGGAGCGTGTGCCGACCTACAAAGACCAGCAAGAAAAGCTCAAGGACAAAGATTTGTCGACCTATGGGTTTTTGGGCTACCCCTTGCTGCAAGCCGCTGACATCTTGATTTACAAAGCCCGCTGGGTGCCCGTGGGTGAAGACCAAGCCAGCCATGTGGAACTCACCCGAGAAGCTGCCCGGCGGTTCAACCATTTGTATGGCCGTGAGCCCAATTTCGACGCCTTGGTGCAAGACTGTTTGGCCAAGTTGCCCAAAGACAGCGTCAAGCGCTTTGAAAAATCACGCAAACAGTTTCAGGAAACCGGCGACGCCAAAGCCATGGAAGGCGCCTTGGGCTATTTGAAAACTGCGCCCGAACTCGATGACAAAGACCGCGAGCGCTTGGAAGGCTACTTCAAAGGCACGGGCAAAGCGGTGTTGACCGAACCCCAAGCTTTGCTGACAGAGGCCAGCAAATTGCCCGGCTTGGACGGCGCCAAAATGAGCAAGAGTTACCACAACACCATTGCTATGCGGGAAGACAAAGCCAGCATCGAAACCAAGGTCAAGCGCATGCCCACCGACCCTGCGCGGGTCAAGCGCAGCGACCCTGGCAACCCCGATCGCTGCCCTGTGTGGCAATTTCACTTGGTGTATTCACCCCCCGCTACCCGCGATTGGGTGAAAACCGAGTGTGTACGCGCTGGCATTGGCTGCTTGGAATGCAAACAGCCGGTGATCGACGCTATTGTTTGCGAGCAACAGCCCATGTTGGCTCGGGCTGATCCTTTTGTTTCCAATCCTCGACTTGTTCGTGATATCGTAGACGCTGGAACACAGCGGGCTCGGGCCACGGCACAAGAAACCATGCGCGATGTGCGCGAGGCCATGGGCCTGAATTACTAAGAACGGAGAATAAAAATGAGTCTTTACGTCATTGATGACCACCCAATGGTTCGACAAATGATCGGCATGCTGTTGCGCCGCTTGCGCCCCGCATCCAAAGTGGTCGAGCTGGAGAAATACAGCGAATTACAAGCAGCGCTTATCAAAAACGGTGAGCCCGAGTTGTTCGTGCTTGACTTGCTGCTGCCAGGCGTCAAAGGTGCCACTGCAATTTCTGATGTGAAAAAAATGTACCCCGAGATTCCCTTGGTGGTGCTGTCAGCCATGCCTTCTGGCGAAGCGCGTGACGCCTGCCTTGAAGCGGGTGCTGATCTTTATATCGAAAAATCCACTGACACCGCCGAAATTTCTGCAGCCATCCAAGACATCATGAAGTCCGATGATGGCGATGACGATGCCGAAGTCGTGGTGATTGGCGACATCAAGTTGTCCAAGCGCCAAAAGCAGCTCATCCTGATGCTGGACCGTGGTTTGTCCAACCGCGACATTGCCGCTGAACTCAGCATCAGCGAGCACACTGTCAAAGTGCATTTATGGCGCCTGTTCCGCCGCTTGGGTGTGAAAAGCCGCACCCAAACCCTGCACTTTGCACGTACCCATGGTTTATTGATGGGCTAATGACGGCCCAGCGTCCAGCCCTTACTTGCTCAAGGGCTGGGCAATCACCAAGTTCAGTTTTTCTTTGCTGCCAGGCTTGATGGGGCCAGCGCTCACGCCCAAGTCGCCGGGTTGAGCCATGGCGTTGCCGCTTCTTGAAATACGCGCTCGCACCATGACTGAGCTGATGTGCGAGAGTTTCATCTGCGGGTTCATGGCCATGCTGTCATCCAGCACAAAGTCATAAGGCAGTTTGTCCACCGTTGTGCGCACAATCGCCAATGGCATGCGAGGTCCGTCGGCAGCATTCGCATAAATAAACACCGTGTCTTGCGGGGAAACTTGGGAAACCAAACTGGGGTCCAAGCTGACCCGCCCCGCAATACGCTCAGCACCTGGCGCGGTTTTGCCTTGAGCAGGTTTGGCTGGTGCAGCAGGCATTGGTGGCGCTTGGGCCACGACGGTATCGGGGTCAAGCGCTGGCATATTCAAGCGTTCCCGCGCCTTGTTGATGGCCTCGACCAAGGCAGGCAAGTCAGGCGAGGATGCTGGCAATAAACCGCGTACTTTGTCCCAGTATTTCAATGACTCTTGAAACTGACCTTGGGAAAATGCAGCACTGCCGGCCAGCAGCAAAGCATTGCCATGCTCGGGGTCGGCTTTGAGCACACCTTGGATGATGCGCCATGGCTCACCCTCGAAATTGCCTTGGTTTTTTTGCGCCAACACCTCGGCGCGTTCAATGCTCACATCGTCATTGGCAGCCAGCGAGAGCGACTTTTTAAATGCCTCATCAGCTGGCTCATAACGCCCCAAAGCCCGCTCGATACGCCCAAGCATCACCCAACCTTCGGCGTTGTTGGGGTTTTCGGCCAAGCGTTGGCGCAATTGATCGGACATGGATTGGAGTTTTTCAACGGAAATTTGCTCGTCACCACCGACTTGGTTGGCCAGCAGAGGATCGATGCCGACAGGCGTTCCGACCCAAAAATACATGCCAAAGGACATCAAGGGAATGGCCAAGGCCAAACCTGCCACCAAGCCACGCCAGTGCGGCATGGCCAGCGGCACAGAGGCGGTTTTCTGCGGGGTATCTTCCAGTAAACGCTGGGTTAATTCTTCGTGGGAAGCATCAAAGCCAGCTTGGTCAAGGGTGCCTTGCGCCAGTTCGTGTTGCAACTCGGCCAAGTGTTCACGGTAAACCGATACCTGTGACAACACATTTTCATGTTCACTGACCGGCAAACCTGCCAGCGACGCGCGGCGCAAACTCCACGCAAAGACCAAAAGCACGGCGACACACATGAGTACCGCCCAAATCAAAAACCATTGAACCGAGTTCATTCAATCTTTCAAAAGTTGTTCTGCCTGTGCACGCTGAGAAGCGTCAAGGTGTTGATGCGTGATTTGTCGGCGCAAGCGTAAATAGCGCCAAAAACCGCCAACAGCCACTACAAACAAAAGAAAAGGCCCGAACCACAATGGCCATGTCAAGGGCTTGAGGGGGGGCTTGTAGAGCACAAAGTCGCCATAGCGTTCGACCAAAAAGGTTTTGATTTCCGGATCGGTTTTGCCATCTTTGATGAGTTTGCGAACCTCACGACGAAGGTCTTCGGCCAATTCGGCATGGGAAGAGGACAAGGCCTCGTTTTGGCACACCAAGCAACGCAACTCTTCGGAAATCTTCACCAAGCGGGCTTCGACTTGGGGGTCTTGCGCCATGGGTTGGGCCTCCCCTGCCTGCGCCAACCAAGACATGGCACAGAAGCTTGCCACAAGGAGTGCATGTTTCATGCGGGTTTATCCAGTTGTTGAATCAAGGGGAGAATTGTTTCAATCAAAATTTCAGGGGAGACAGGGCCCACACGCTTGTAACGAATGATGCCCTCCTTGTCGATGATGTAGGTCTCGGGTACACCATAAACACCATAGTTGATACCCACACTGCCATCGAGA
>JBILIR010000160.1:0-4526 GCA_044368955.1 Limnohabitans sp. | reverse complement strand
CGCCCCCGCACCCTGCTGATCGACAGCGAACAGCTTGAAAGCGGCGAAGCACTTGACGACCAATTCAGAAAGATTGCCGAACCTGAGATCGAACAATTTCGCCGCGACATCATCCAACGCACAGGCCAACAACAAAGCGCTCAGCACATCACCGACGCCGAGTTGCTGCGCGAAGTGATGAACACCGTGGGCAAGGCCGGGCGCTTGGGCGAATCCATTCGCTGCGTGGTGTCGGTGTCCATGCTCACCGAAGGCTGGGACGCCAACACCGTGACCCATGTGTTGGGTGTCCGCGCCTTTGGCACACAGCTGCTGTGTGAGCAAGTCATTGGTCGCGCATTGCGCCGTTTGTCATACGACTTGAACGAGCAAGGTTTGTTCGATGTGGAATACGCCGATGTGCTGGGCATCCCCTTCGACTTCAACGCCGAACCTGCCCTGGTCAAACCCGTCAAGCCCCGCGAAACCGTGCATGTCAAAGCGATCAAGCCTGAACGCGATGCGCACGAAATTCGCTTTCCGCGTGTTCAGGGTTACCGCATCGTGTTGCCCGACGACAGGATTGACGCTGTCTTCAACGACGATTCCAACTACGAACTCACACCCGCAGAAGTTGGGCCATCCATCACGCGGCAAGAAGGCATCATTGGCGAAGGCGTCAACCTCACCTTGGTGCACACCCGCCAAGTGCGTGAAAACACCGTGCTGATGCACCTGACCAAGCACCTGCTGGAAAAAAAGTTTCGCGACCCCAACGGCCAACTCAAACGCATCGCCAAACAATGGCTAAACCACCATCTGGTGTGCAAGGGCGACACCTACCCCGCACAGCTCTTGTATCAAACCCTGGCCGAACGAGCCTGCGAACGCATTCACCAAGCCATCAACCGTGCCAGTGTGGAAAAAGGCCACAACCACATTCAAGCCCTGCTCGACCCCTACAACCCCATGGGCAGCACCGCGCATGTGAACTTCAACACCAGCAAAACACAACGCTGGCAAGCCAGTGCCAGACATTGCCACTTGAACTGGCTGATCACGGACAGCGATTGGGAGCACGAGTTTTGTCGCGCCGCCGAAGCGCATCCGAACGTGCGCTCGTATGTCAAAAATCACAACCTTGGCTTTGAAGTGCCCTACCAATTGGGTGCTGAAACACGTCGTTATCGGCCCGACTTCATCTTGCTGATTGACGACGGTGGCGGAGCAGACAACCTGCTGCGCTTGGTGGTGGAAGTCAAAGGCTATCGAGGGGAGGACGCCAAAGACAAAAAAGCCGCCATGGAAACCCGCTGGTTGCCCGGCATCAATGCAGCTGGTCAGTTTGGCCGCTGGGCCTTTGCCGAATTCACCGATGTGTTTGCCATGCAAACCGACTTTGGCGAAGCGGTGCAAACGCACTTTGAAACGATGGTTCAAAACCAAATGCCCCGATAAGGGTTTTCAAGGGTACAAGATGGCTAAACACGGTTTGTATAATGACTTCACATCCGCCCCTTGGCAGTACGCCCTCTCACCTATCCCGAGAGTGTGCAGAACCCCTGGGGCTTTTTCTTTGGTGCGTCCTTTCTGGCAAGGGGTTCACCATGCATAACAAGCCGATTGCCATATTGATCGACGGCGGCTACTTCTTGCGACGCCTGCCGCACCTGGTTGCAGAAAAACACTGCAACACGCCTGAAGCCATTGTCAAAATGCTGCACGTCATGTGCCGTAACCATGTGATTGCCCTGCGGCAAATTCCGAAAATAGAAAGAGCGACGTGGCACCAACATGTGTACCGCATCTTTTATTACGATGCTCAGCCGTATAAAGGCAAGGAGCATCACCCCTTGCTTAACCGACAAATCTACTTCGAAAAATCCAAACGTGCACAAGAGCAGCAAGCCATCTTTGAGTTACTGCGCAGGCACCGAAAAGTTGCGCTACGGCTTGGCAAAGTCAATAAAGATTCTGAATGGTCTTTGCGCAGCAAGCTCACCAAGTCAGCACTGAAGTCCATCCCATGGACGAATGCATTGGATCGATTGCCTATCACCACAGATTCAACGATTGAAAACACCGTCCTGAACTTGTCGCCTGATGAAGTTCATGAATTGAATCAGCTTCGCTTGTTTTGGAAAAATCTTCCAACCAATGCGGTCACCTTGGGTCTGAAACAAAAAGGGGTGGACATGCGAATTGGCGTTGACATCGCCAGCATCACCTTGAAAAAACAAGCCAGCACCATTGTGCTGGTCTCAGGTGACAGCGACTTTGTTCCCGCGGCCAAGTTGGCCAGACGCGAGGGCATGGAATTCATCCTTGACCCGCTTTGGCAAAAAGTGAATGACGACCTTTATGAGCATATCGATGGTCTTCAATCTGGTCTGCCAAAACCCCCAAAAAAGACCACGCCTTCAACAACACCTTGCCCCATAGCGACACCAAACCATGGCCACCCGCAAACCTAAAACCCAATCCGCTGCGGCGGATAAAAAAAGCAAAGCCCCATTGAAGGTGGAAACCCTCAAGCACGAGGGAGACAAGCGCAAAAACATTCCCACTGCCGAGTTTCAGTCGGTGGTGCAGCACGAGCAGCAGCAAAGCTTGCAGGTTCGCTATGACCGGGGTGCACCAGTGGGGCCGCTGCAAGCAGAGCGCAACGCCCGCAACCGCGACCTCGACCCGCAACTGGTGTGGCGCGGCAAAGACGCGGCCGATTGGTCCGCGCTGGAGGTGAACGCACCGCCGCTGTACATCCAAGAAAAAGTACACCCCAAGGTGTTGATTGATGACTTGAAGCGTCAAACTGACCAAGCCAAAGCCGCCAGCGCTGCCACGCAAAGTGGCTTTGTGGCTGACTTGTTTGGCGACGCCGCCAAAGACTTCAACGGCGTGCCCGAAGGCGACGCCAAGACCGAGTTCTACCAACACGAGCAGCATTGGTCCAACCGCATGATTTTGGGCGACAGCCTGTCGGTCATGGCGAGTCTGGCCGAACGCGAAGGCTTGCGCGGCAAGGTGCAATGCATTTACTTTGACCCGCCCTATGGCATCAAGTTCAACAGCAACTTTCAGTGGAGCACCACCAGCCGTGACGTGAAAGACGGCAACGCCGACCACATCACCCGCGAGCCCGAAATGGTCAAAGCCTTTCGCGACACCTGGAAGGACGGCATCCACTCCTACCTGAGCTACATCCGCGACCGCCTGACCGTGGCGCGTGATCTGCTGACCGAATCAGGGTCGATCTTTGTGCAGATTGGCGATGAGAATGTGCACCGGGTTCGGGCTGTTCTAGATGACGTGTTCGGCGATGAAAACTATGTGAATTTGATATTCGTTCAAAAGTCCGGTGGGTTTTCAGCTGGAAAACTTGACAGCATTGGGGACTACATCGTTTGGTATGCCAAAGATAGAGATCGACTAAAGTACAGACAACTCTTCGATGGCAAGGCCGATGCAAAAAGTGGTTTGTCAAATTACCCACTTGTAAAGCTTGCCGACCATACAGAAAGAAGTATGACCAAGGAAGAGAAGGTAACTCCTTCCCTGTTACCTAAGAGCGCGCGATTATTTGGTGCTCACTCTATTACCAGTGCAAGGACGCCCGGTGATGGTGATCTAAGGGCATTCGTTTTTGAAGGACGGACCTTCAGCCCTGGTAATCGTACGTTCACAACAGATCAGTACAGACTCAATGTGTTGGCAAAAGCAGGGCGCCTTAAGGCGACTCCCGGAAGACTCGGATATGTTCGCTTTTTCGATGATTTTTCCGCTGTTGCCATAAATAACAACTGGAACGACACGCGCGGCGATATGGGTATGGTCTATGTCGTTCAAACATCGACAAAGGTGGTAGAGCGCTGCATCCTCATGGCCACCGACCCTGGCGACCTCGTCCTAGACCCCACATGCGGCTCCGGCACAACCGCTTACGTCGCCGAACAATGGGGCCGCCGCTGGATCACCATCGACACCTCTCGCGTGGCACTTGCATTGGCCCGTGCCCGCATCATGGGGGCACGTTATCCCTTTTACCTTCTGGCCGATAGCAAAGAGGGCCAAGCCAAAGAAGGCGTAGTCACACGCACCGCACCCCAAAGCCACGCCACCTTCGGCAACATCCGCCAAGGCTTTGTGTACGAGCGGGTGCCGCACATCACCTTGAAGAGCATTGCCAACAACGCCGAGATCGACGTCATCTACGACGAACACCAAGCCGTGTTGGAGCCTTTGCGGCAAGACTTGAACACAGCCCTCAAAACCAACTGGCAAGCGTGGGAGATTCCGCGCGAGGCTGGGCCCAAGTGGAGCCCCAAAGCGCAAGCCTTGCACACCCAGTGGTGGCAACAACGCATTGCCCGACAGCAAGCGATTGACGCGTCGATTGCCGCCAAGGCCGAGTTTGAATATTTGTTCGACCGGCCTTATGAAGACAAAAAGAAAGTGCGCGTGGCCGGCCCCTTCACGGTGGAGAGCATGTTGCCGCACCGGGTGCTGAGCGTGGACGAGAACGACCAACTCATGGACAACGAGGTGCA
>JBILIR010000349.1:0-4554 GCA_044368955.1 Limnohabitans sp. | reverse complement strand
AAGCTCCACTTCTTTAAAGCCCCCCTGCTTCAAAAATTATTATTCAGTCTGTTTTTCTTTAGTAGCAGCACATTTGCCGAGCAAAATTTTGTTGATATAGGTTATACGCCCGCCAACAGCTCTATCACCGAAAGTATCAATTTCGGAGTGTATGGACTTAAAGAAAATAACTCCCTGTACATGAACTTCAATATTGGACTCACACCAAGCGATTATGTCGACTCCACTTCCTACTATGGAACGGCTTCTGACATCAAGCAGGTTCCTCTGTCTATTAATATTGGGCGCACATTTCCTATTGTTCCAGACAGTGCCAAAGTCCCAATTTATAAATCAATTCATGGTTATTTGGGCCTCGGCTACGCCTCCCTCAGTGGCGTTGCAAAATATACCTCATCAGGATACGACTACGGTTATTACAACTACCCAAGCAAAGATAAGAGCGGTTTAAATTTAAACGGCGGTCTCATTTTTTTATTTGATTCACTTGGCGTGAATATCGGCATCAATTCTTTTACAAAATCTGCTTATATTAATATTGGATTGATGATCGATTAACCATGTGGTTAGTTTCTCTTATTTATGAGCAATACACAAAATCCTCATTCTAGTGGCTTTAATAAAATCAATTTACTCGGTATTTTTTTAATATTTTTAACTGGCTGCGGTGGCAATTACACTGAACAAGTTTCTAAAGTTGTAGGAAAAACAAAATATTTAGCGCCTGCTGAAGGCAATGAGTTAACTCAGGGATTTGAAAATATAACTCTAAATAGTCAAGGCATATTGGAGTTTAAATTAACTGAAAAAATATATTCACCTGAATATGAAGCTCCCATTATTCAAAATAGTAAAGTAGAGGGCATAAAAGCCAATCCAGTTGGAACCTTATTTGCAACTTTTTTTACGCTTGGACTCTACCCTGTCATTGAGACCAAAGGAGCCATAGAGTTAACTGCTGGAAAAAAAATAAATGAAACACTTTTAAATGAACAACCAGATCTGACGCAACGACGAAAAACTGGAAATTACGCATGGCTCACCAGGCCGATCAAATCAGCTCAATTAAGAATCAGCGGTTTGACTGAAACTATTCCTATCGCCTATGAGCGTACAGGAAGTGAGTCCTACTATCTAGACATCAGTGCAAAGCTACAAGAATGGGTATTAAAAAATAATTCAGATCCTCAAATAACCATTGAATGCATTAGCTGCGTCAGTAATGCCAAAGAGAATATCCCTACCAAAAAAATACTTTCCTATTCACCTCCGGAAATTTGGAAATTAGACGCCAGTTATCAAAAAAAACGTGAGATTGTTTGGGCTGCCAATAATAACCTTCATAACTTCAGCGTCGTCAGCGACCCTCGCACAGGATTTCGTTCTGATAACAGTTGGGGTAATATTCTTAATGAAATCAATGTCCGAACTGTCAAGCAATTACAAGATCAAACCAAGCTACCCCCTGAACTATTAAGAGAACGAAACAAGTTATTGAACTCAAAACCCTCCTCAGAAATTACAATTTCCCAAGATGAATTTGAATCAAGTATTGAGTTTAAACAACGTCTTAAGCGTCTGGAAAATATACAAAAACAGAAAATTTTAGATTACAACAAACAAGTTGATGCATTGGATAAAAAAATATTATCTTTCCAAAGTCAAGCACCGACCTCACTGAATAAATCCCAAACTCAATCAATTATCAATAATACGATTCAACAAGTAGCTGGCGACCCTGTTATTCGACAGGTTAAATACGACGCTGACTTAAAGCGATTAATTATCCAAGTTTCTGGAACCTCCCAAACCAATCGCAAAGATTTGATTTCTTTGGTTTCGACCGGCGAAGTACTTGCATCGGATGCTAAAAAAATTAAGGAGAATTTTAAATCTACGCGTGTTTATTTAGGATTTGATTTAATTGACAATAAAATAGTTCCTCAAGGGGGACACCTTTTTGATGGTCAAAATATTATTACTTTACAAAATATTGATGAGATAGCTATTCCTGAATTGAACACTGCTAAGATAGTTATTGACAAAACATCTAACTCACCATCTAACTTTAAAATTAATCCTGATGCGAGCAAAGTATCGCCAACAATCAATCTTTCCAAAGATCCTGAAATTGCCAAGCTTCATCAGCGTTTAGATAGCCTGAGAAATGAATTAATTCAAAAGCAACAAAATTCAGATAAAGATATTATTAGCAATGATATTAAAAGCCTTGAGTCTAAACTCAAAGCTATCGACGAAGGTACATTCAGTGACGATTTGAAAGACTTACTTTCTAAATCTTCTACAACTATTGTCAACAACAACATTACAGCTATTGTTGTTGGTATTGCAGAATATTACGAACTACCCAAAGTTGTTTTTGCTGATAGATCTGCTGATGCCTTTGCCAGTGTGTTACAAAAACAATTTGGCGTTCCGGAAAAGAGTATTTCCTTGATTAAAAATGAGCAAGCCACCGGTTTTCGAATGATTGAACGAATTCGTAAAGCTGCCGAAAAATCTAAAGATGGACAAAAACTGATTTTTTACTTTGCTGGTCATGGCGCACCTAGCCGTGACGGGAAAAATCCTATTCTGATTCCCTTCGATGCCAGTGGCACTATTATTGATGAGCAAGCATTTCGCTTAAATGAGATTTATAAAATATTACTTCAAAGCAAAGCAAAGCAAATTTGGGTTGTTTTAGATTCATGTTTTTCCGGCCTGACGGACCAAAATGAGATGATTTTCAAGGACATTGCACCCATCATGCCTAAAGTTTCTGATCTTTCCTTTCAGAATGACAAAAGACTGATTGTCTTGGCAGGAAGCGGTCCGAGTGATTTTGCGCATGCATTTAGGAATAAGGGGCATCGACTGTTCACTTACCACCTTATCAAGGAAATTTCAAATTCCAAGGGTTTGTATAAACATCGTTATCCAAACTTGATTGATTCAGTGATGAATGACTCTTTCCGCTTAGTTCCCTCGTTTGAGCAAAAACCGATGTGGATGGGTGGCGAATTCAATCTAACGCCCGCTCAATGATCAGTAAATAGCCCACCATTTTTGTTTAACCCATGGTTTGCAAACAAACTCAATGGTTTGACTGTCCGTATTACCTGCAGTCAATTGCAAAATACCATCGGAAGGTCGAAAAACAAAATGCATCTGTTCAGTAGGAACGGCTTCGCCGTTGGTGAGGTTTCCTTTTTCGCGAACAAATGGAAGGATATCTAAGGTAGCTTGGTTAAGAGAAAAACTCGCTTGCAAATGACCACGAACTTGTTGGTTTGAGGCTTCTTTAAGGTCACGCCATTGCGTCATGGTTGGTTGACTGGGTGTTGCGCATTGCGAAGAATCCACTGGCCAAAGCACACACATTTCTTGTTCTGCCAATCGAACGATTTGTTGTTTATATACATTGGCCATGCTTGCTTGGGCATAACTTTCACAAAAAAATTCTTGCCCTTCTGGGGGGTTGCAAGCAGTCAAAGAACCTGAAAGTAAAACGGCAATGATGCTTTTAAATCTCACAGTATCAAAACCAAGGCTTGGAACATTGGCCCGCAAATACAGCGACCACCCTCATCTGGCCCACCTCACCATCAATAAAACGCGTACCTGAAGATTGGCTAAAGACTCGCAAAGCCTGGGTCGCTGCATTGAATTCGAATGCATACGACATGTTTTCTACAGCATGCGAGCTGTAGCTTCCATGAAAACCCACAGGCGTTTGAGCGGCAAAATGGTTATCTTGGTTCAGTTCTTTGTACAAGGGGAAGCGGTGGTTGTCTAAGTACACCTCACCTCGGCGAATTTCAATCTTATGCATTTCGCTGGTTTTGTTTTCTTGCACAACCGAGGTCGAAGTTGGTTCTACTTGCGTCGTCCAATACCGTGACTGCTGGGTTTGCCCCTGACAGTTAAGGGTGGGGTAAAGCTGGCCATACCCATGCACCCCCAAGGGCATGGCAATGACAAGTGCGGCCATTCCAAAGTACTTTAGTGATCTCGCTGGCTTGTGGGTTTCAAGGCCAAAAGATGCATTAGTTTGTCGTTGAACAGCGGCAGGTTGAAGGGAACCATCCTGTGATGTGGCTAGGTTGGCATCAATAGCCTCGTTAGTGCTTTGCGAATCCATACCATCAGAGGGAATAGGCTTTCTAGCAGGGCGATCAGATGGCGGCACTTCAACCGATTGAAAATTAAGCTCTGGCCAAGTGTTTTTCAAGTCGACTTTGTTTTGTCTATCAACTTCAGACACAGGTACTTTCGAGGGTGGCGCATCAGGCTTTAACTGAACAGAAGGATTGCCAGGCAGCGATGGGCTGGTCGATGGCACAGGCACAGTATTGGAGAGAGATTTTTCAACCTCTTTAGACGCTCGGTTAAATGCAAACTTCTCTCTGGGTTCTGCTGCCAATACAGATTTTCCATTGGATTTAGGAAAAAACTGATTTAGTTTTTCATGCACTTGTCCGATATTTTTCTGCAAATCATCTATGCGGACTTCAGACACCAAATTGGGTGGCGTCAAATTGAAACCAGAAA
>JBILIR010000158.1:0-4572 GCA_044368955.1 Limnohabitans sp. | reverse complement strand
CTCTTATGGCCACATCACAAACCCTCAAGCCCTCTTCCGGGGGCGCCGGCGCTGGCTTGAGTGTGCGAACCCCGCCCACCGCCTTGGCCCCCAAAGAGGCCTTAAGGGCATCAGACTTTATCGTGGCGGTGGTCGATAACGAGCCCATCACCAACCAAGAAGTCACACGCCTTGCCGCCATGGCCGATCCAGCCGCAGCCAAGCTAGGCCGCAGCAACTTGTTGATGGAGGCCATGGAAACCTTGATTGACGAGTCAGCGCAAATAGGCGTTGCAAAACAATACGGCATGCAAATCAGCGCCGATGAGCTTGAAAAAGCCATCGAAAAAACGGCACAGCGCAACCAATTGAACATAGAGCAGTTGCAGCAGCGTTTGCAAGAGCAAGGCTTGTCTTGGGAGCAATACCGCACCCAAGTACGGCGCCAGATGTTGCTTCAAAGGGTGCGTGAGCGAGAGGTCAATGCGCGCATCAAGATTCAAGACTTCGAAGTCGATGCGTTTTTGCAAGAGCGCAACAATGCCGCTAACCCCAATGCCGATATCAATATTGCCCACATCTTGTTTCCCCTTGCCGAAAACGCCGGCGCCGACGAGGTGGCCAAGCAGTTGACAAAAGCCGACGAGGTGATGCGCAAACTGAAAAACGGTGAAGACTTTTCAAAATTAGCGGCGCAGTTTTCCAGTGCAGCAGACCGCAGCAATGGCGGTGCCCTGGGCCTGCGCCCACCAAGCCGCTACCCAAGCTTGTTTGTGGACGCCATCAAAGACGTCGCGGTGGGTCAGTTGGCGGGGCCGCTTCGCTCAGCCGCAGGTTTTCATTTGTTGAAATTGCTGGACAGGCGCAGTGCAGATGCATTACCAGCCACCGTGATTCAAACCCGTGCAAGGCATATATTGTTGCGCCCAGGTGGTAATCTCAGCCAAGATGCAGCGCGAGCTCAATTGGCGGGCTTCAAGCGCAAGATCGAGCTAGGCTTGGCCGATTTTGAGGCGCTCGCCAAGGAGCACTCCCAAGACGGCAGTGCCAACCAAGGCGGTGACTTGGGCTGGGCAAACCCCGGCATGATGGTGCCCGAGTTTGAAGAGGCCATGGCCAAACTCGCCCCAGGGCAAGTCGGCGACCCCCTTGTTTCACGCTTTGGCGTGCATCTGATAGAGGTGCTTGAGAGGCGAGAGGCGCCGCTGAGTTTGCGCGAACAGCAAGACATGGCGCGCAACATCTTGCGCGAGAAAAAGTTTGAGGAAACCTATAAAAACTGGGAACGCGAGGTGCGTGGGCGCGCCTTTGTCGAATACCGAGAAACCCCACAATAAGTGAAACACCAAGCCCGCAAGCGCTTTGGTCAGCACTTTTTGACCGACAACGCTGTGATTGCAGAGATAGTGGATGCCATTGACCCTCAGCCTGGGCAACACATGGTGGAAATTGGCCCAGGGCTAGCGGCCATGACCCAGCCCTTGGTTGAGCGAGTGGGTCATTTACATGTCATCGAACTCGACCGCGACTTGGCAGTCCGTTTGCGTCAACACAAACAGTTGACAGTGCATGAAGCTGACGTTCTTAAGGTGGACATCACGGCATTGGCCGCTGGCTTGGGTGCGCAGTCCCTGCGCGTCGTGGGCAATTTGCCCTACAACATTTCTACGCCCATTCTGTTTCATTTGCTCGACCATGTGGCGGTGATCCAAGACCAGCACTTCATGTTGCAAAAAGAGGTGGTCGAGCGCATGGTGGCCAAACCTAGCACCGCTGCGTATGGGCGCTTGAGTGTGATGCTGCAATGGCGTTATGCCATGGAAATGGTGGTGGAAGTTGGCCCCATGGCGTTTGAGCCGCCGCCACGTGTGGACAGCGCGGTGGTGCGCATGTTGCCGCATCCTCACCCTGAGCAGCTGCCTTTGGCTTTGCTGAGTGAGTTGGTGCAAGTGGCGTTCAGCCAGCGGCGCAAATTGCTGCGCCACACCTTAGGCAAGTGGTTGCATGAGCGCGGTGTGGGCAGCGATTTCGATGTGCAGCGCCGCGCCGAAGAGGTGACGGTGGCCGACTATGTGCGGCTGGCGCAGCATGTGAGCGCCAGCCGGACTTAAGCTTCAAGCGGCTAGGCGCTCGGCAATCGCCGCTTTGGTGGCCGGCAACTCGGGAGGCAGATGGTGGGCGAGTTGTTGGAACAGCGCTTCGTGCAGGCCCAACTCCTCGTGCCAAGCGGCTTTGTCGATGTGGGTGACGGTTTTGAATTGCTCTTGGGTGAAGTTCAGGCCGGTCCAGGTGATTTCGTCAAACGCCGGGCTGACGCCAAACACGTTTTCTTGGCCTTTGGCGCTGCCCTCGATGCGGTCGATCATCCACTTGAGCACGCGCATGTTCTCGCCATAACCCGGCCAGACAAACTTGCCGTCCTCGCCTTTCCTGAACCAGTTGACGCAGTAAATGGCTGGCAGCTTGGCGCCGCTGGCTTGCAGCTTCTTGCCCAGTTGTAACCAGTGTTGGAAGTAGTCGCTCATGTTGTAGCCCATGAAGGGCAGCATGGCGAAGGGGTCGCGGCGCACCACGCCTTGTTGGCCAGCGGCAGCGGCAGTGGTTTCAGACCCCATAGTAGCGGCCATGTACACGCCCTCGGTCCAGTTGCGTGCTTCGGTCACCAAAGGCACGGTGGTCGAGCGGCGGCCGCCAAAGATGAAGGCGTCGATGACCACACCAGCGGGGTCGTCCCAGGCACTGTCGAGTGCGGGGTTGTTGGTCGCGGCCACGGTGAAGCGGGCGTTGGGGTGGGCGGCTTTGGCGCCGGTTTCCTTGGCAATGGTGGGGGTCCAGTCTTTGCCTTGCCAGTCGATGCAGTGCGCTGGCGCCTCGCCCATGCCTTCCCACCAAACGTCGCCGTCGTCGGTCAGCGCCACATTGGTGAAGATCACGTCCTTGTCCAAACTGGCCATGCAGTTGGGGTTGGTCAAGGTGTTGGTGCCCGGGGCCACACCAAAGTAGCCAGCCTCGGGGTTGATGGCGCGCAATTTGCCGTCGGCGCTGGGCTTGATCCAGGCGATGTCGTCACCGATGGTGGTGACCCTCCAGCCGGGCATGCCTGCTGGGGGGATCAGCATGGCGAAATTGGTTTTGCCGCAAGCGCTGGGGAAGGCCGCGGCCACGTGGTACTTTTTGCCTTGGGGGTTGGTCACGCCCAGAATGAGCATGTGCTCGGCCAGCCAGCCAGGGTTGCCAGAAGCGCCGTCCGCAGCGGCTTTGCCCATATTTGAGGCAATGCGCAGCGCAAAACATTTTTTACCCAAGAGTGCATTGCCGCCATAGCCCGAGCCGTAAGACCAAATTTCGCGAGTTTCGGGGTAGTGAACAATGTATTTGGTCTTGTTGCAAGGCCAGCTCACATCTTTGTCGCCAGCCTTTAACGGTGCGCCTACGGTGTGCACACAAGGCACAAACTCGCCGTCGGTGCCCAGCACCTCGTAAACGGCTTTGCCCATGCGGGTCATGATCTTCATGTTCACCGCCACATAAGCGCTGTCAGACAGCTCGATACCGATGTGGGCAATCGGGCTGCCCAAGGGGCCCATGGAGAAAGGCACCACATACAGAGTGCGACCCGCCATGCAGCCATCAAACAAGGGTTGCAAGGTTTGACGCATCTCGGCAGGAGCCATCCAGTTGTTGGTAGGTCCTGCGCTGTCCTTCTTTTCTGAACAAATATAGGTGCGGTCTTCCACACGGGCCACGTCCGAGGGGTCGGAGCAGGCCAAGAAGGAGTTGGGGCGCTTGGCGGGGTTGAGTTGTTTGAAGGTGCCAGCATTCACCAGCACTTGGCAGAGTTGCTGGCATTCAGCGTCGCTGCCGTCACACCAGTGCACGGCAGCGGGTTTGCACAAGGCCACCATCTCGGCAACCCAAGCGATAAGCTTGGGGTTATTCACAAAAGATGGGGCATTCAGCCCGATTCCTTGAGGGGCGGGTGCATTCATGGGGAACTCCTGGCTTCAATTGGTTAAGGTCAATGTCCTGTTTGAGAGCCAAAACAAGGCATTCACCTCAAGCCAATAAAAAAGCGCCATGGGATAGGCGCTGTCAGGTGGATGGAAGCGTGGGTTGGGCTTAAGCCATGAACACGGCGATGAAGGCCAGCAGAAAAATCAAAATACCGCCGCCTATGGGCAGCACGATGGGCATGAGGGGAACAATGGCTTCAACAACATCTTGTTCTTCGCCAGCTTGGTTGTGCGCATCAGACATAGAGTAACTCCAATAAAGGGATGTGGATTCTAACCACGGGAAGCTTCTAGAATCCTGACCATGCGTCACCCCCATTACACCCGCGCCCCAGCCCTTCCCACCCTGCTGTCACAGCGTATCTTCATCATGGACGGCGCCATGGGCACCATGATCCAGCGCTTCAAGCTATCCGAGGCACAGTACCGCGGCGCGGGCTTCAGAGCCGAGGGCGGCCAAGCTGAGCGTTTCACCGACTTTCACCGCGACGTCAAAGGCAACAACGAGTTGCTCAGCCTCACCCGCCCGGACATCATCCGCGACATCCACGAGGGCTATTTGGCTGCTGGTGCCGACCTG
>JBILIR010000157.1:0-4596 GCA_044368955.1 Limnohabitans sp. | reverse complement strand
GGAAGGCGTTGCCGATACAAAAACAAGTTGCCTCATTCGGTGCTCAAACTCCTGCAGTTTTAAGGGTCGGTTGTCCAGCGCACTTGGTAAGCGAAAGCCATATTCCACCAAGGTGGTTTTTCGTGCTTTGTCGCCGTTGTACATACCCGAAAATTGACCCATCAACACATGGCTCTCATCAAAGAACATCAAGGCGTCTTTGGGCAAATAATCCGTCAACGTACTGGGCGGCTCGCCTGGGGCAACGCCTGACAAATGTCGGGTGTAGTTTTCAATGCCCTTGCAATGTCCCACTTCACTGAGCATTTCCAAATCAAAACGGGTGCGTTGCTCAAGCCTCTGAGCTTCCACCAATTTACCCATGCCCACCAATTCTTTGAGTCTTTGGTCGAGCTCCAATTTGATGGTCTCAACCGCAGCCAATACTTTGTCTCGCGGTGTGACGTAATGGCTAGAGGGGTAAACCGTAAATCGAGGAATTTTTTGACGCACCCGACCGGTGAGTGGATCAAGCAGTTGAAGACTTTCAATCTCGTCATCAAACAATTCGATGCGAATGGCCAACTCACTGTGCTCGGCAGGGAAAATATCGATGATGTCGCCTCGAACGCGAAATCTTCCACGTGCAAAGTCCATGTCATTTCGTTCATATTGCATACGCACTAACTGCGCAATGATGTCTCGTTGTCCGGGCTTATCCCCGGCTCTTAAAGTCATCACCATCCTGTGGTAACTCTCAGGCTCTCCAATGCCGTAGATGGCAGACACCGTGGCAACGATGATGACGTCTCTGCGTTCGAGCAGGCTTTTGGTGCAAGACAGCCGCATCTGCTCAATGTGCTCGTTGATGGCGCTGTCTTTTTCAATGAACAAATCTCTTTGAGGCACATAAGCCTCGGGTTGGTAGTAGTCGTAATAACTAACGAAATACTCCACTGCGTTTTTAGGGAAAAACTCTCTGAATTCACTGTAGAGCTGAGCCGCCAAGGTCTTATTGGGTGCATAAATGATTGCTGGACGCCCCATTTGCGCGATCACATTCGCCATGGTGAAAGTTTTTCCTGACCCCGTCACACCCAACAAGGTTTGGAACATTTCACCGTCCTGTATACCTTCAACCAATTTTTCAATGGCTTGGGGTTGGTCCCCAGCAGGCGGGTAGGGTTGGAACAACTCGAAGGGGGAACCGGGGTAGGTATGCCATGTGCCCTCTTTTTCAGTAGCGGCAGGGAGGTCAGCCAAATCAGAATGCGAAGCCATGGTGCGGTTGCCAAGTAAGGCTCATACAAGCCGTTAAAATCATGATAAACCGCGTAGCCTACCGCAGACTGCGCGGTTTTTTGGCGAACTCACCACTTAAATCACAAGGACCTCCGATGTCACTGTTTTCCGCTGTCCAAATGGCCCCACGCGATCCCATTTTGGGTCTGAATGAACAGTTCGCTGCGGACAAATCAACCCACAAAGTCAATTTGGGGGTTGGCGTCTATTTCAATGAGGACGGTAAATTGCCTTTGTTGGCGTGCGTGCTTCAGGCTGAAAAAACACTCATGGAAAAGCCTGCTGCTCGCGGCTATTTACCCATTGATGGCATCGCGGCTTATGACAGCGCCGTTAAAGGTTTGGTATTTGGTTCAGACTCGGAAGCGGTCAAATCTGGACGCGTTGCCACTGTTCAGGCCATTGGTGGAACAGGCGGCTTGAAAATCGGCGCTGATTTTCTGCACAAACTTAACCCTCAAAGCAAGGTGATGATCAGCGACCCCAGTTGGGAAAACCACAGAGCCTTGTTTACAGCAACTGGATTTGTCGTTGACACGTATGCCTATTACGACGAACAAAATCGCGGCATCAACTTTGAAGGAATGATCAAAAGCCTCAGTGCGGCAGCCTCAGGAACTGTGGTTGTGCTTCACGCTTGCTGCCATAACCCAACCGGCTACGACCTCACGCCAGAGCAATGGGACAAAGTCATTGCCACCGTCAAAGAAAAGCAGCTGACACCTTTTCTTGACATGGCCTACCAAGGATTTGGCAACGGCATTGCCGAAGATGGCGCTGTGATTCAAAAGTTTGTGTCTGCAGGTATTGATTTTTTGGTCTCAACTTCTTTCTCCAAAAGTTTTAGCCTGTATGGCGAGCGTGTTGGCGCTTTATCTGTTTATTGCCACGATGCTGATGAAGCGGCAAGGGTTTTGTCTCAACTCAAAATTGTGATTCGTACCAACTATTCCAACCCGCCCACCCATGGTGGAGCCGTTGTGGCGGCTGTACTCAACAACCCTGCACTGCGTGCTTTGTGGGAAACAGAGCTTTCAGGTATGCGCATCAGAATCAAAGCTATGCGCCAAAGCTTGGTCGATGGACTCAAAGCAGCAGGTATCCAGCAAGACATGGGATTTATCACCAAGCAGATTGGCATGTTCAGTTACTCAGGATTGAGCAAAGACCAAATGGTGCGACTGCGTACAGAGTTTGGGGTGTATGGAACGGATACAGGACGGATGTGTGTGGCGGCACTCAATAACCATAATCTTCCGTATGTTTGTCAGGCTATTGCTGCTGTACTCAAAAGCTGATGAAAGCGCTTATTTTTGATGTTTTTGGTACGCTGGTCGACTGGCGTCATTCCATTGCATATCAGGCTGAAAGGGATTTATCTCCCCTTGGACTCCACACCGATTGGCATGCTTTTGCAGATGCTTGGCGCAATGAATACCAGCCTGCCATGGAGAAAGTGCGCAGCGGGCAAAGACAGTTTTGCAAGCTCGATGTTTTGCACCGCGATAACTTAGATACCGTTTTGTCCCAATTGGGATGGGATTCTGTGGACGAGGCAACCCGCGCAAAACTGACGCTGGCTTGGCACACGCTAGACGCTTGGCCTGACGTCAACCAAGCTTTAGTTAGGTTAAGAAAAAAGTTTCTTCTGGCCCCCTGCTCCAACGGACACATTGCGCTGATGGTCAATCTTGCTCGCCACAATGGCTGGCATTGGGATGCCATCACAGGCGCGGAGATCGCTCGCGATTACAAGCCGCAGCCGGTGGTTTACCAAACCTCCGCAGAAGCACTGGGGTGTACTTGGCTGGATACAACCATGGTTGCTGCGCATTCAAGTGATTTGGCGGCAGCCAAAGAATCCGGGCTGCGTACCGCCTTTATTGCCCGTCCTGATGAGTGCGGACCAGGTCTGGGCGAGTCAAAAGCGACAACGCCTGTGGATTTTGAAGCTCAAGACCTGAATCACCTTGCAGATCTATTGGAATGCTGACCAAGTGCTGTTATATTGCACTGCAACATAACTGAAAAGACAGGCCTGACATGCTTTACCAACTTTATGAAGCCCAACGGTCACTGATGGAACCCTTTGCAGACTTCGCATTGGCCTCTTCCAAAATGCTGGGCAATCCAGTTTCTCCTCTAGCGCAAAACCCTTTGGTTCAACGCTTGTCCGCCTCATATGACCTGATGTACAGGCTGGGCAAGGATTACGTCAAACCAGAATTTGGCATACCCTTTGTAGACATCAATGGATCTGAAGTTGCTATCCGTGAGGTCATTGAAGTCAACAAGCCTTTTTGCGATTTGCTGCATTTCAAGACCTTTTGCGACAACGCAGCAACCCTTGAAACCTTAGATGTTTTGCCTGCTGTGCTCATCGTAGCGCCACTGTCAGGCCACTATGCCACTCTGCTTCGCGACACAGTCAAAACCATGTTGCAAGGCCATAAGGTTTACATCACCGATTGGAAAAACGCCCGGCTTGTACCCCTGACAGATGGCGAATTTCATCTTGACGACTATGTCAATTACATCCAAGAATTTATTCGGCATGTCCAAGCTACCCATGGGCATTGCCATGTCATGAGTGTTTGCCAGCCCACTGTGCCAGTTTTGGCTGCGGTCTCTTTGATGGCCAGCCGTGATGAACATTTGCCTCTTAGCATGACCATGATGGGTGGCCCTATTGACGCGACCAAGTCACCTACCGCTGTCAATAACTTGGCAATGAACAAAAGTTTCAGCTGGTTTGAAAATAACGTTATCTACCGAGTGCCAAGCAATTTTCCTGGGGCCGGTCGTCGTGTCTACCCCGGTTTTTTGCAGCACACGGGTTTTGTAGCGATGAACCCTGATAGGCACCTCAGAAGCCATTACGATTACTTTAAGGACCTGATCAAAGGTGACAACTCCAGTGCTGAGTCGCATCGCCAGTTCTACGACGAATACAACGCGGTGTTGGACATGGATGCCGATTACTACCTTGAAACCATTGCCACCGTTTTTCAAGACTTTAAATTGGTCAAAGGAACTTGGGATGTGGTTTCCGAGAGCGGAGACATTGAAAGAGTTCGCCCCCAAGACATCAGCCATTGCGGATTACTCACCGTAGAGGGCGAGTTAGATGATATTTCAGGCTCGGGTCAAACCAAAGCGGCCTTAAAACTTTGCTCGGGCATTCCTGCTTCAAATAAATCGCACTATGAAGTCAAAGGTGCAGGACATTACGGTATTTTCAGCGGTAGACGCTGGAGAGACATGGTCTACCCACAGGTGCAAGCGTTCATTTTGGCGCACCATAGCAGCGCCAAA
>JBILIR010000156.1:0-4631 GCA_044368955.1 Limnohabitans sp. | reverse complement strand
GCAAGCCGCTGGTGTGATCCACACCGATTTCGAAAAGGGGTACATCCGCGCCCAAACCATTGCCTTTGACGACTTCATCCAGTTCAAAGGTGAGCAGGGCGCGAAAGACGCTGGCAAGATGCGCGCCGAGGGCAAAGAGTACGTCGTCAAAGACGGCGATGTGATGAACTTTTTGTTCAGTTCTTAAGGAGCATTGCGTTACTATGAATGAATAAATGGGACTAAAAATTGCCAACCATATATAAGCAATAGATAGCGCAAGCATTTACCTATCGCCATATAGGCCAAGCAAGGCCAAAAAGGCAGGCGCAAATAACCAGCGACCACACACAATGGGTCTCCTATGATGGGGAGCCAAGCCCCCAAACAGGCAGGGGGGCCAATGCGCTCTAGCCAATTTAATGCACGCATATGCACGGTCACACGGTCTTGGTTCAAACGCTTGGCCATCCAGCGTTCAGCACCGTAGCCCATCCACCAGCCGATGGCGCCACCCAAGGTATTGCCGACTGTGGCAACCAGCAGAGAGGGCCAAAGCAACTCTGGATAAAAAGCCAGTAAGGCCAACAGCACTGGCTCGGAGCCCAGCGGTAGCAAGGTAGCAGCCAAGATGGCGCAGACAAACAAAACAACCAACCCTATTTCGGGTGTGGCCACGTTTGTCAAGAGGGTTTGAAAAAAATATTCCATCTTTTCTCAGTGTAAACGTGAGCTTCATTCTGAGAAGCGCCGCTAGAATCGTGCCTCGTTTTTAAGCACTCAGATTCAAACCCAAGCTCATGCACATCGGCCCCTACGAATTACCCCATTCTGTTTTTGCAGCCCCCATGGCTGGCGTGACAGACAGGCCATACCGTACCTTGGTCAAGCAACTGGGTGCAGCCTATGCCGTGTCAGAGATGGTCACGTCCCGATCTGACCTTCGCGACAGTTTGAAAACCTCGCTTCGCCTTGACCACAAAGGCGAAACTGGTCCCATCGCCGTACAAATTGCAGGCACAGACGCTGACATGATGGCCGAGGCTGCAACTTACAACTTGCAACGCGGGGCGCAAATCATTGATATCAATATGGGTTGCCCCGCAAAAAAGGTCTGCCAGAAATGGGCAGGATCGGCTTTGATGCAAGACGAACCCTTGGCCATGTCCATCATTGAAGCAGTCGTTAAAGCTGCTTTGCCATATGGTGCGCCCGTTACTTTGAAAATGCGAACTGGTTGGCGATGCGATCAACGCAATGCGGTTTCATTGGCCAAGCAAGCCGAATCAGCGGGTGTACAAATGATTACCGTCCATGGCCGTTCGCGTGATCAAGGCTATAAGGGTCAAGCAGAGTACGACACCATTGCGCAAGTCAAAAGAACGGTGTCTGTTCCCGTTGTCGCCAATGGGGACATCGACTCACCTCAAAAGGCCCAACAGGTTCTTCAGCACACGGGTGCAGACGCAGTGATGATCGGTCGTGCCGCACAAGGCAGGCCTTGGTTGTTTCGTGAGATTCACCATTACTTGGCCCATGGCACGCAGTTGGCGCCCCCCTTGGTGGCAGAGGTGAAGCGTTTGCTGATGAACCATTTAGAAGATCATTACAGTTTGTACGGAAGTTTTACAGGTGTTCGTACCGCGCGAAAACACATTGCTTGGTATGTTCACGGTTTACCCGGTGCCAGAGAATTTCGACAACATTTAAACGCAATAGAGGATTGTCAAAAACAGTCCTTGGCAGTTGCTGACTTTTTAGATGCAATAGGGCAAAAGGCTGATCGCTTGACCTATTTGGCATCTATGACTGAGATGGAGACTACAGAATGAGCAAGAAACAAATAGAAGAAGCGGTTCGTCACAGCCTAGAGGTTTATTTCAAAGATTTGCGGGGCGAAGACCCTGATCAACTACACACTATGATGATTCATGTGATGGAAAAGCCTTTGCTTGATGTCGTGATGAAGCACGCCGAGGGAAATCAATCACGCGCAGCCGTGTGGCTAGGTTTGAATCGAAACACTTTGCGCAAGAAGCTGACTGAACACAAATTATTGTGAAGACTGTCTTGCACTCAAGCAAGTAGAAAAAGGATTGCCATGAAAGCCCTTATTTCCGTCTCTGACAAGACTGGAATTGTTGAGTTCGCCCAAGCTTTGCATCAGTTAGGTGTTCAGTTAATTTCCACAGGTGGTACCGCTCAACTGCTGAGTGCACAAGGTCTGCCTGTTCAAGAGGTGGCAGAACTCACCGGCTTTCCCGAAATGCTAGATGGGCGAGTGAAAACCTTGCACCCTATGGTTCACGGCGCTTTGTTGGCTCGGCGTGACATGCCTTCGCATATGCAAGCTTTGCAAGCGCACGGCATTGAAACCATTGATCTTTTGGTCGTTAATCTATATCCCTTTGAGGCCACGGTGGCCGCTGCTGACTGCTCGCTTGAAGAGGCCATTGAAAACATCGACATTGGCGGCCCCGCCATGGTGCGAAGCGCCGCTAAAAATTGGAAACATGTGGCGGTTGTCACCGATGCAAGCCAATATGCAATGGTGCTAAACGAGTTACAGCAACAAAATGGTGTCACTGAATTGACGCGTTTTCAATTAGCGGTGAGTGCCTTTAATCGAATCAGCCAGTACGACGGCGCTATCAGCGACTACCTGTCGTCCTTGGATTTATCCACAGAGCAAAGAAGCATTTTTCCTGGCCAAGCCAACGGGCGGTTCATTAAGTTGCAAGATCTGCGCTATGGGGAGAATCCCCACCAACTCGCCGCTTTTTACAGAGATACGCACCCAGCACCCGGTTCTTTGGTGACAGCGAGTCAGTTGCAAGGCAAAGAACTGTCCTACAACAATATTGCAGACGCAGATGCTGCATGGGAGTGCGTCAAGAGTTTTGATTCGCCTGCCTGTGTCATTGTCAAACATGCCAACCCATGCGGTGTTGGTTTGGCAGAAGATGCATTGGGCGCCTACCGCAAGGCCTATCTCACCGACCCCACCTCTGCATTTGGGGGCATCATTGCATTCAACTGTCCTGTCGATATCGCAACAGCGCAAGCCTTAGGCCAACAGTTTGTGGAGGTGTTGATGGCACCCTCATTCACGGGTGAAGCGCTGCAGTTGTTGCAAACCAAAGCCAACGTTAGGGTATTGCAAATCGCGCTTCCCCCAGGTGGTGATGACGCTTGGTCTCAAGGCCTGAACGCAATCGATGTGAAGCGCATAGGTTCAGGGTTGTTGATGCAAACAGCTGATAACCATTTGCTGCGCCTTGAAGACATGCAAGTTGTGACAAAGCTTCAACCCACTCCAGCCCGAATGCAAGATTTATTGTTTGCTTGGAAGGTGGCCAAGTTTGTCAAAAGCAATGCCATCGTATTTGCTGGAAATGGCATGACATTAGGTGTTGGTGCTGGACAAATGAGTCGACTGGATTCTGCTCGCATGGCTGGCATCAAAGCAGGCCATGCCAATTTGTCCCTCAAAGACTCGGTGGTGGCAAGCGATGCCTTTTTCCCTTTCAGAGACGGTTTGGACGTTGTCGTTGATGAGGGTGCTTCATGTGTGATTCAACCTGGAGGCTCCATGCGGGACGCTGAAGTCATTGCGGCCGCTGATGAGCGCGGTGTTTCCATGGTTTTCACCGGTGTGCGTCATTTCCGTCATTGATGTAGATCAACTTGTCACACTTTTGACACAAAAGATTGGTGTCTGTTACTGTAAGATTTCCCGACATCTAAGGGGTTATTCATGCGTGCCATCAAGCAAGCTAAAAAATTGATTGAAAACAATCCAAATTCTTCTACCGGTAAAACGTTTTCCAAGCTTATTCTTTCTCTAGAGTCCGATATAGAGTTTTCAGTCAAGGATCTTTATGCCTTGGATACCGCTGAATTTGAATTGGCCATTGAAGTCTTGAAAGATTGGCGAATCGATCGTTTTTACATAGGCAAAGCCAAGGCGTTTGACATGGCCACTCACGCCCATATTCTTGCTGTCGAAAAATAAGCAGTTCCAGCCCTTGGTTATCAAGGGTACTCAATAAATCTATTTACAGCGTGGCAAACACCTCGGCCGCGGCTTGCACCGTGGCGGCGATGTCGTCTGCGGTGTGGGCACCGCTGACAAAACCAGCCTCGTACAAAGCCGGTGCGATGTACACGCCGCGGTCGAGCAAACCGTGAAAAAGTTTGTTGAACTTGGGACTGTCGCTGGTCATGACCTTGGCATAGTTTTGCGGCAACTCGGGCAGCAAAAAGAAGCCAAACATGCCGCCTTGGCAATCGGCGCTGAAGGGCACACCGGCTTTGGCAGCGGCCCCTTTGAGGCCGTCGACCAAGCTTTGGGTGCGGGCTGACAGTGCATCGAAGAAGCCTGGTTTTGAAATTTCATGCAAGGTGGCCAAGCCGCAAGCGGTGGCCACCGGGTTGCCACTTAAGGTGCCTGCTTGGTACACCGGCCCCAAGGGGGCGAGTTGTTCCATAACGGCGCGTTTGCCGCCAAAAGCCGCCAGCGGCATGCCCCCGCCAATCACCTTGCCGAGCACCGTGAGGTCGGGCTCGAAGCCAGGGATGGATTTCGCGTAAACGCTTTGCGCACTGCCCAGCGCCACACGGCAGCCGGTCATCACCTCGTCAAACACCAA
>JBILIR010000338.1:0-2552 GCA_044368955.1 Limnohabitans sp. | reverse complement strand
GCCGTGCCGCCCCATCGGCATTTTGAAAATGGAAGACGAAGCCGGCATGGATGGCAAGGTGCTGGCGGTGCCTACCGACAAAATTTTGTCCATCTACACCCAGTGGCAAAAGCCTGAGGACTTGAACCCTATGCGCTTGAAAACCATTGCACATTTTTTTGAGCACTACAAAGACCTAGAGTTGGGCAAATGGGTGAAGATTTTGGGCTGGGAAGGACCAGAAGCTGCACGTCAAGAAGTGCAAGATGGTTTGAACAACTACAAAAAAGCCAAAGGCTGACGCTTTAAGGACTGGTTTTGAACGGATTGCGTTCGTCCAAATGCGCCAAGTATTTGTCAACACCAGCGCCTTCTCGTTCCAGAAATTGCTCCACTGCATTGGCAAACCGAGGGTCTGCCAACCAGTGCGCACTGTGCGTGCTGACAGGCATCAAGGCTCTGGCCATTTTGTGCTCGCCTTGTGCGCCCCCTTCAAACCGTTGCAAACCATTCGCCATGCACCACTGCAAGGGTTGGTAGTAGCAAGCCTCAAAGTGCAAACAATCGACACGTTCTAAGGCACCCCAATAGCGGCCATAAGCCACAGCGTTGTCAGTGCCATAGCCGTGGATACCAATCAAGCTACTGGCGATGGGTTTTCCTTCGCGTTCAGCAATGAAGAGCAGCCAGTTCTCAGGCATGTTCGTTTGCATTCGGTGGAAAAAGTCGGGCGTCAAATAGGGCGCATTGCCGTGTTCGAGGTAGGTGCGTTCATAGCATTGGTAAAAAAATCGCCAGTCTTCGGCGCTTATGTCGCTGCCCAAGGACCATCGGAACTTCACCCCTGCATCGCTCACGCGGCGTCGCTCTTGCCGAATCTTTTTGCGCTTCTCTTGGGTGAGACTGACCAAAAAGGCGTCGAAATCAGGCCATGCTTGGTTTTGCCAGTGAAATTGCACTGTCTGTCGATGCAACAAACCCAGCGCTTGGGCCGCTGCCATGTCGTCATCGCTGCCAAACAGCATATGCAAAGAAGACAGCTTTTTTTGCTGACACCAGCCAATCACAGCTTGCAGCAAAAGCGCACGGCTCGCGGCGTCTTTTGCCAATAAACGCGAACCCGGCACTGGCGTAAAAGGCACTGCAATCAGCGCTTTGGGGTAGTAGTTAAGCCCGTGTTGGTGGTAGGCGTTGGCCCAAGCCCAGTCAAAAACATACTCTCCATAAGAGTGGTCTTTCAGGTAAACGGGGCAAACGCCCACCAATTCCTCGCCCTGCCATAAGCTGATGAACTGCGCTTGCCATCCCGAAGCAGCAATGGCGCTGGCGCTTTCTTGCATGGCCAGCAAATAGGCATGTCGCATGAAAGGGGTGGGACTGTGCTGCTGGAAAAGCAAACCATCCCAGTCTTTGGCGGCAATCTCTTGAAGATGCGGGTGCACTCGGATGCCATAATCGTTCAGCTCTTTTTGCATATGACCTATGACGCTTGAACTCAGTGTAGCCCAGCTCAATTTCACCGTGGGTGACATGGCGGGTAATGCCCAAAAAATCATGGATGCCGCACGTCGCGCCTATGCCAAAGGGGTGAGGCTGTTGATCACGCCGGAATTGTCTATTTGTGGCTACGCCGCAGAAGACTTGTTTTTACGCGCTTCTTTCATCACAGCTTGCGAGCAAGCCGTCGACTCGGTCAGACTGTCGCTGGCTGATTTAAAAGGTATGCATGTGGTGGTGGGCCACCCCAGCGGCCACGATGAACGCACCCGCTCTGTAGCGATCAGTTTGCGCTTCAACATGGCTTCGGTGCTTTGCGAAGGCAAGGTGGTTGCAACTTATGCCAAGCGGGAGCTACCCAATTACCAAGTGTTCGATGAGCGTCGCTATTTCAAACCGGGCTCAAAGCCTTGTGTGTTTGAGGTGCAAGGCGTTAAAGTGGGCTTGCTTATTTGTGAAGACGCATGGTTCGAGCAACCCGCAGCAGACGCTCAAGCCGCTGGTGCGCAGGTTTTGGCCGTCATCAATGCGTCTCCTTTTCACATGGGCAAGGCACAAGAGCGCGAACACAAAATGCGTGAACGCTGCCTGGCCACTGGGTTGCCCTTGGTCTACGCACATTTGGTGGGTGGGCAAGATGAGGTCGTGTTTGAAGGGCGGTCATTTGCGCTTCAAGCTACGGGTGAATTGGCGGGCCGGGCCCAAGGGTTTGTGGAAGCAGATTTCCAGGTGTCAGTTCAATCAACCGATGGCCAAGCCGTGTTGTACGCCAACACCGTTCCGTTGCAAACTGAGTTGGCTGAGGTTTGGGACGCGTTGGTGTTGGGCGTTCGAGATTACCTTGGCAAGAACCGTTTTCCGGGGGCGCTGATTGGTTTGTCGGGGGGTATCGACTCCGCTTTGGTGTTGGCGATTGCAGTGGATGCACTGGGTCCTGAGCATGTGCGCTGCGTCATGATGCCTTCACCCTACACCGCAGACATCAGTTTGACCGATGCCAGAGACATGGCACATCGAATGCGGGTGCGTTATGACGAAAAATCGATCGTGCCTATGTTCGATGCCTTTTTGCAAAC
>JBILIR010000155.1:0-4664 GCA_044368955.1 Limnohabitans sp. | reverse complement strand
GAAGAAAATCCGGCATTTTCAATAGAGCCTAGCTGCAGATTAAATTTGAAATCATTGACAACGCCTCCATAGCCAGCATTCAGTTCTTTAAGTCCATCACCACCCCATGAAGTGCTGCCATATGCCTGAGGCGCAGCGGATCCTTGCCTTGTAAATACATTGATGACTCCTCCAATCGCAGCATCGCCGTACAAAGCAGAAGCATTGCCTCGGAGAATTTCAATTCGCTCAATCTGTGCTAATGGGAAATCAGTGATTTGTAATGCACCCAACTGATCAACGGGTGAACGAACACCGTCGATGAACACTGCAATATTTTTACTTTCTTGTCCGCGCAAGAAAAAAGAAGTTGTGGCCCCTATGCCTCCATTACGTCCAAACTCGATTCCAGCTTCGCCTTGGAGTAAATCAGCCAATGTCGGCGATTGAGATTTTTCAATTTCTTCACGGCTGATCACCGTCACAGACGCTAAAGCATCCGATAAATATTGCTCGCTCAATGCGCCTGACACTACGACGGGGTTGAGCGAGGTTGATTGGGAAAATACGGTTTTACAAATGCAAAGAAGCAGGCAAACGCCCACAGAGATACGCTTGAAAAAGTTCATGATGAATACCAGCCAAGTGCCCTCACCGCCTTCCCCGACAGTGCATGGACGTTACGAAGACACGAATGAACGCGGCTTCACCTTGTTGGCCGGTATCCGGGCTAGCGAAAACAACCCTGTCCGCCTTCCCAGTTGCTTGTTCAAGGCAACCAGTGGCTATGTGGGACAGGACGGAAATACCCAAGGGCATTTCGTTCGCTTGACCGTTGCGGGGGCAGCGCAGGCTGGTTTGCGGCTAAGCCATGTACAAAAAAGATGTACTTGGTCGGCCAAAAAACTTCTGCTTCCCGTTGAACTGCGGTATGCGAACCACACCGCGAGCACCAACGTCTTCATTCTAGCCATATTCCCTTGAACGCCCCCTAAAATGCGCCCATGTCAGAAAATTCATCCCTTGACCCTGTCCTCGAACGTGTTGAACGCTTGCTGTTGCGCTACGAAGAACTGCGCCGCACCAACGAACTGCTTCTCGAGCAAGTTGAAACCCTCAGCCATGAACGCGATTCACTCAAATCACGTTTGCAAGCTGCTCGCAGCCGCATAGATGGTCTTCTTGATCGTTTGCCGATTGAAGTCAAGGACGGCGCATGAACCAGCTAGAGGTTCAGATCATGGGGCAGAGCTACATCTTGGGCTGCCCTGATGGGGCTGAAGAGCGTTTTCATGCGGCGGTTCGCCGAGTCAACGATGCAATGTGCAAAATTCGCGATGCCGGAAAAATCAAAGCACGTGACCGTATTGCGGTGTTGGCTGCTTTGAATCTCGCCTTCGAGCTGTCCGACTTTTCAGGCGACCCAGCTGAACCCAGTTCATCGAACCACAATTTGCACAACTTACTTCACCGTTTAGACACGGCCTTGGGTCACGACGGCCATTTGCTCTAAGCCTATCTACAATAGCCATGTCTGCAAGTCTGCTGGGTTTTATATTTCTTGAACCAATGCTCTCTGGAGCCCCGGGCTTGGAATATCGGCTGGTGAGCGTGAACATCTCGCGTTAGATGAACCCAACACCTTTCTGACCTCGCCCACCTGAACCTTTCGTTCAGGATGACGATCCGGCGGCCCTTGCAGACACTTTTACTTTTAAGCCTTCTTCTCATGTCATCTTCTTTTTTGTTCCTCCCATGTCTTTACGTATAGCCATCGTCGGTGCCGGTGCCATTGGTGGCTATCTTGCTGTCAAACTCAGTTTGGCAGGACACGATGTCACTTGTATTGCCCGTGGCGACAACCTTCGTGCTATTCAAAACCACGGCATGAAGTTGGTGCTGGAAGATGGCACAGAACAGGTGGCATCCGTTAAAGCTTGCAACGTTGATGAAACTCAAACCTACGACTATGTATTCTTGACGCTGAAATCCCATCAAGTAGCAACTGTTGCGCAAGATATTGATCGCCTATGCCACGCCACCACCGCTGTGGTGACCATGCAAAACGGCTTACCTTGGTGGTACTTTCATCAACTCACAGGTGACTACCAAGGCACGCAACTCAAGACGCTCGACCCCGACGGAATGCTTTGGCAGCATCTCAAACCTGAACGCGTGATCGGTGCGGTGGTCTATCCCGCTGCAGAGTTGGTTGCCCCTGGTGTGGTTAAGCTGATTGAAGGCAATCGTTTCACTTTGGGTGAGCCCAGTGGCGAGAAGTCCGAGCGGGTCACTTTATTGGCGCAAGCCATGATTGGCGCTGGTTTCAAAGTGCCGGTGTCGGCTGATATTCGCAGCGAGTTATGGGTGAAGTTATGGGGAAACCTGTGTTTCAACCCTATTTCTGCATTGACACACGCCACACTGGAACAAATTGCTTTGCACCCGCTCAGCCACTCACTTGCCAGCCAAATGATGCAAGAGGCCCAAGCGGTGGGCGAAAAAACCGGCGCACAGTTCAAGATCAGCATTGACAAACGCATCGCTGGTGCGCAAGCAGTGGGTGCGCACAAAACTTCCATGTTGCAAGACATTGAGCAAGGTAAAGCCTTAGAGCTTGATGCGATCTTGGGCGGCGTCATTGAACTGGGTCGTGTGGTGGGCATCCCTACCCCCACTTTGCAGACGGTCTACAGCCTGACCCGTTTATTGGAACAAAGCGTGCTGCAAAGCCAGCACGGATTGAAATTAAAAACTTAAAGGACAGAGATGCAAACCCTTCAAGAATGGATGGCCCAAGGCCAAGCGAATGCCATGTGTTTAAGTGCTGCAGGTGCAGCACCTTTGAGCTACCAAGGCTTGCGCAATTTAAGCACCCATGTGCAACAGTCGCTCAATGCTGTCGGCATTGGTCGCAATGACCGCGTGGCGATCGTGTTGCCCAATGGCGCAGAAATGGCCGCGGCGTTTGTGGCGGTGGCCGCTTGCAGTACGTCTGCGCCGCTGAACCCGTCTTACCGTGCGGATGAGTTCGAGTTTTATTTGAACGATTTGAACGCCAAAGCGCTGATCGTTGAAAAGGGCTCCACTTCCCCAGCAGTTGCTGTGGCTGAAAAGTTGGGCGTGTCGATTGTGTATCTCTTACCTACACCGTCTCAAGGTGCTGGGTCGTTCACGCTAGACACGGCTTCTCGCTCTTCAGCTGCGGCAGCCATGCCAGGCATGGCGCAAGCTGACGATGTGGCCTTGGTGTTACACACTTCTGGCACCACCTCTCGCCCCAAAATTGTTCCACTGACGCATCGTAATGTGTGTGCCTCTGCCCAGCATATTGCGCACAGCACGGCATTCACGGCCAGCGATCGCGGCTTGAATGTGATGCCCTTGTTCCACATACATGGCTTGATTGCAGGCATCTTGGCCCCTCTCTCGCAAGGCGGCGAAGTGCATTGCACCAGTGGCTTCAATGCATTGAAATTCTTCTCGCAAATGGAAGAAGTCAAACCCACTTGGTACACCGCTGTGCCCACCATGCACCAAGCCATCTTGTCGCGTTCAGCGAATAACAAAGAGGTGATTGCCAAGGTGCCTTTGCGTTTCATTCGTTCTTCTTCCTCATCATTACCACCTCAAGTATTGGCCGAACTGGAAGACACCTTTCACGCACCGGTGATAGAGGCCTATGGCATGACCGAGGCCGCTCACCAAATGGCTTGCAACCCCTTGCCACCTAGCAAACGCAAGCCTGGTACTGTGGGTTTAGCCGCTGGGCCAGAAGTGGCCATCATGGACACCGAAGGCCAACTGCTGGCGACTGGCAGCACCGGTGAAATTGTGATTCGCGGCCCCAACGTCACCCCTGGCTATGAAAACAACGACAAAGCCAATGCGGAAAACTTCACCAACGGATGGTTTCGCACCGGCGACCAAGGCGTGATGGACAGCGAGGGCTACATCAGCATCACTGGGCGCTTGAAAGAAATCATCAACCGTGGTGGCGAAAAAATCAGCCCACGTGAAATCGATGAAATTCTGATGGACCACCCCGCTGTGGGTCAGGTGGTGTGCTTTGGCATTCCCCATGAAAAATTAGGCGAAGAAGTCGGTGCTGCGGTGGTGCTGCGCGAAGGACAAACTGCCACTGAAAAAGAACTGCGCGACTATGTCGCCACCCGCGTGGCTGACTTCAAGGTGCCTCGCAAAATTTTGTTGCTCGATGAAATTCCCAAAGGCGCAACCGGCAAACTTCAACGCATAGGCATGGCCCAAAAGCTCGGTTTGGCCTGATGTCCCTGTCATTGGCGGATGTGCTCGTAGCCTTGGTGCTATTGGGCACGCTAGCGGGGTTTTTAGCTGGTCTGCTGGGTGTGGGTGGGGCGCTGATGATGATTCCTTTCATCACTTTTTTACTCAGCACCCAAGGCGTGGACCCAGACTCGGCTGTCAAGATGGCGATTGCCACCGGTATGTCCACCATTGTGGTGACCTCGCTAGCCAGTACCCGTGCGCATCACAAGCTCGGGGCAGTGCGTTGGGACTTGGTCAAAGGCTTGGCCCCAGGCATATTGCTCGGCAGTGCCTTGTCAAGCCTGTGGTTGTTTGCGGTTTTGAGAGGCTCTGTGCTTGCCTTGTTCTTTGCAGGCTTTACCGCGTTTTCAGCCACGCAAATGGTGTTGGATAAAAAG
>JBILIR010000152.1:0-4693 GCA_044368955.1 Limnohabitans sp. | reverse complement strand
TACCGGTGTTGAGGTCGGGTACCACCACCACTTTGAGGTCTTGGGTTTCATGCTCGATATCGGCCTTGCCTTCGAGCATGACAGCTGCGGTCACGCCCTTCATCTGCAAATTGTTGGTGCTGGCAATGCCTTGCTGTATTTGCACGTCGCCTCGCACAAAATCAAACGCAAAACCCTCGCTAAAGACATCGCTGAAGTCTAGGGTCAAGCGCCTGGGCAAGGCCTGCAAATTCAACACGCCAAACAACCTTGCCACGCCCGGCTCGGCTTTCAAAAATTGGCCCTTGTCGATGTTGACATTAAACTGCCCGCTCATGCTGGTGTAGTCGGGGGAGAAGGGTGAACCCGTCCAACCGACCTGCCCAACCATGCGCCCTTTGCCGTTGCGAATCGCGCCTTTGTAGCCCAAGCGCTCCAACAACTCGCCTGAGTTTTGCAACTGAAAAGTGAAATCAAGTTGGGTACGCTTGGCTTGCAAACGGCCCACACCGCCCCATTGGCCTTTGGCCTGAAAACTCGCTTCTGGCAAGGTGAGGTTGAATTTGTTGAGCACCCATTCGCGTCCACCGCCAGCGATGGCACGGCTGAAACCATCGATCTCGGCACGACCCAATTTCAAGCCGCGCAACTCTAAGTTGTCGATGACGATGTCCATGGCGGGTAAATCTTTGGGGGAGTCTGACAAAGTTGCTTCCACACCCTTCACCGCAGCAGGAGGAATCACCAAATTGGCCAGCTTGGCGACCACCTGCGCTGTTTGGTTGTCTTGCGCAGGTTTGTAGTCGATTTGCCCTTGCGCTTCATCGGCTTTGAGTTGGATACGCCATTGCGGGCCTTGCTTGTCAGCACTGGCTTGCACCCGATTGAAGGTGCGTCCCAACCACAGCAATTCATTGGTGCCCACCTCAAATCGGTTGGGAACAAAGGCCATGGCTTGTGGGTTGGCAGGTTGCGCAGGTTTGTCATCCTTGGTTTGGGTGCCGAGCCAGCCGGACAAGGTTTGTTGCCAATCGTCGGCATGGAAATGTGGCAATTGCACTTGCATCAGCACCGTGCCTTCAGGAATGTCTTTGCGCGGGGTCACAGGCCCTAAGGTAATTTGCCCACGCAAGACCTGCGGCACCTGGGGCGTCATATCGCGCAAATAACTGACGGTGATGAGTTGGCCCAAAGTGAGGGTGCTTTGCTCTAAATGGGCAGCGCCACGCGACTGCGCCACACGCAGCAGCTCATTGTCAAAGCGCACCGGCCAAACGGCGTCTGCAGGTTTGTTCAATGGCTCGGGCAAATCCACGCCCATACCTTGCAACGAACTGCTGAAAGAAAACTCGGGCACGCCTCGGCGCAAACCCAAGCTGGCAACAAACGACGTGCTGCCGCTTAAATGCGCCGCAAAACCCGCGACCAACGCAGGCTCAGGTAATTGGCGCAAGGCCTCGGCACTGACACTGCCTTGCAAACTCAGGCGCGAAGGACCTGTCGTCATGGTGTCGTTGAAACGCAAGCCGCCATCCAGTCGCGCATCCGCACCCAGCCAACGCAGACGCATATTGTTGACCGACAGCCCTGACTCCGTGTAATTAAGTGTGCCGCGCAATTTGCTAAAACGCGGCAGCGACGGCTGCCACTGGACATCGTTGCCATTGAGCACCACACTGCCTTGCAGCTTGGCAAGGGCCAAGTTTTGCAGCGGTAAATTCAGGCGCAGTTGGTGCTCTGCGGTACCCGTGGCCGTGACCTGCGACAAGGCTTGATCGGTGATGGTGTTGAGCGGTGAAGACCTGACCATTTGCATGGCATCCGACAAATTGCCGCGCATCTGCGTACTGACGTCCACCACGATGTCGCGCAGATCTGCAATCTGCAAATCCAACTTGCTAAGCGTTGTGCCCCCGTCTTGCCCAATACGCGCGGTGGCACCCTTGATGAACAGGCGGTTACGGTTGATTTGCAGCTCCCCTGCGGCTTGTTGCACCGCCGGCCAAACCTCTTTATCGCGCCGCTGAGCAGCGCTCAAAATGCTATTGGGGGCCAATTGCATGCTCAAGCCTTGAAACGGCGCTTTGACGGTAAACACACCCTCGTTGTTGCGGGTAAACGGAAAGCGGTCCAAGGGGCCTTTGACTTCGATCGCGGCTTGGCTAAAGCGGCCTGCCAATAATGCATCGCGCAAATAGTTGCGTGCTTGCTGATCCATGGCAAGCGGCAGATAGCGGTGCAAGGTGGTTGCATCTAAGCGCGTCACCTTGGCCTGCATGTCCAAGACCCCCGTACTTTGCGCGCTCGCGCCAGACAACCAACTGCCTTGCGCTTGCGCTTGCAAGTCGGCATTCTCCATCTGGGCTTGGTGCACCGTCACCGACCACTGCTGGTCTTTTTTCGCCCAAGACACATCCGCGGTCGCCTCTTTCATGGCTATTTGGTTGGCCTGCCAAATGCCACCCATTTCTATGCGGCCACCTGTTTGCTGCCACTGGGCTTTGCCGCCGTGCTCACTGAGCTCCAATTTGAGTTGCGACGACTGAACGCCAGGCCACCAAAGAGCGGGATCTGGTTTGGCTGCGCTGCTTGAAGCTTGAAGCGACAAGCCGGTGACCTCGGTCTTGAGGTTGAACTGCGGCGCATCGCTGTGTGCCAAAAACCAGCGCATCTCAAGCTGTTTGACCTGCCCCTTGGGTTGCGCCAAGGCCAGTCGGGCTTGCCAGGTCTCGCCCAAGGGCAAGCGCTGAGCAATGCGAGTGAGCATTTCTAAAGAAAAGCCCTGCAATTGCAATTCGCCAGCATCGGCCACATGCTCGCCCTCGTTGCGCCAGGCCACGCGACTGTTTCCCAAGTCCCATTGTTCGCCGTCTTCAAAGTGCAAGGCTAGGTCTTGGCTGCGCAAGTCCTGGCCCAAACCCTCTAGCCAAGCTTGGTGGTGCACACGCCCTTGGACTTGTTGCAGCATCACCGCAGGATCAGTCACGTTCGCTTGCCAACGCAATGCCTGCAGATTGACGTCCACAGTTTGCGCCATCACCTTGCCTTGGCGCACCTGCGCCCAAACCCGCAACCAACCCTGGCCGGTTTGCAAACCGTCGCCCAGCACAAAGCTCAGGTAGGGCTGGATGGGCGCGAGATCGATCTGCGAGAAAGCGGCAAAGAACTCACCATCCCAGCTTTGAATATCGCTGGCATGGCGGCTGAGCAAGGGTTGGTGAAACCGACCTTGCAAGCTAAAGCGCTGGCCCCATTCAGGCGGCGGCGTTGCATCGATGCGCCAGTCGTGGCTGCGCAAACCATTACGCAACACCACATTGACTTCTTGCAACTCCACCGCAGGCAAAGATGCCATCTGATCGACCCAGCGCAAGCGCCCACGGTGCACGAATATTTCAGGTTGGCTCCAAAACCAATCGGCCAAGGGCGAGGGCTGTGCCTGTCCCATTGACAAGCCGGCAATGCGCAACTGTCCTTCGCTGTCGCGGGTGACCTCGATCAAGGGGCTGTCGATGTCCACCCGATCAAGCGACAAGGTCAAAAGTGAGGTGGGCGAAAGCGACACCAACACACGCGGCAGACGTAACACTTCTTCGTCCGCGGTATTTCGCAACACAAAGTCGGTGATTTCCAAGGACGGCAACCAGTCGGTGGACAGCGTCTCTAGGTTGCCTATGCTGACCTGGACGCCCAGGGCTTGCGAAGCCATGGATTCGATGTCGCTCTTCCAATCGAGCACACGTGGCACGATCCAAAAATGCAAGGTCAGTGCAGCCACAGCCACCAAGCCCCACGCAGCCAAGGCCAACCACCACAGGACACGCACGCACCACGCGTAGCCGCGCCACCAAGGCGAGGGCTTGGCAGTGACAATGGGTGAATCTACGGTGTTTGTCATGGCGAAAGAATCATCAGAATTATGACCCGCAAAACCACCTACATGCATACTGTGTCACCATGACCCTGCCCACCCCTTTATCGCTAGGCTCACGCTTGGTGCAACGCCTGCACAGGCGCTACCCCCAAGAATTGGCATTGTTGCCCGCTGGCGAGCCCACGGCGGCACATTTGCACACCACCTATGCGCTGTTACGCCAAACGTATCCTGAGGTTGCAGACGCGTTGCGCGTCCTGCGACAGCTGGTGCTGGAGCGACTGGTGGTGCTGGACTGCGAGCAACAAGCTCCCTTGAACACCATCACCCAAAGCATGACGGCGCTGGCTGAGTTCAGCCTGAACAAGGCTTTGGAAGAAGCCTTGTCACGGGTTGATCAGCGCCATGGCGCACCCATGACAGCCCAAGGTACACGGGCCCAACTGTGGGTGGTGGGCATGGGCAAACTGGGCGCAGGGGAACTGAATGTGTCCAGTGACATCGACTTGGTCTATGTGTTCGATGAGGATGGTCAGACCCAAGGCATCGAAGGTGGCCTTGGCGTGGTTAGCAACCACAGCTACTTTGACAAAGTGGTCAAGCAACTTTATGCCTTGATTGGCGAAACCACCGAGCATGGTCAAGTCTTTCGCATGGATTTGGCGCTGCGACCCAACGGCGAGTCGGGCCACAGCGTGGTGTCGCTGGATGCGCTGGAAGAGTATTTTCAAGTGCAGGGCCGAGAATGGGAGCGTTTGGCGTGGCTCAAGGCGCGGGTGGTCGCACCTGCGGCTTGCATCGATCAGGTCAAGGCTTTGCGCGAAGTTGTAACGCCTTTTG
>JBILIR010000251.1:0-3351 GCA_044368955.1 Limnohabitans sp. | reverse complement strand
CACGCGCTGCTGTCGCCCCCCATTTTCAGTCCAAACCGCGGCCAGTAATCCATAGTCAGTGCCGTTTGCCAAAGCAATGGCATGGGCCTCGTCTACAAAAGGCATGGCTGCCAAGACTGGGCCGAACACTTCTTCATGGGCCAAGGGATGCACTGCAGGAACTTGACCAAACAAGGTCGGCGTCACGTAATAGCCGCCACTGGGCACATTGGGATTGATTTGGCCTTGCGCCAAAATTTTTAAACCGTCTTGTTGGGCTTGTGCGATGTACTTGTTCACACGTTGATGCTGCGCGAGGTTCACAACTGGACCGCAATCTAAATTCATCTCAGGCGTGCCCACCCGTACTTTGGAGAATTTCTCTGCGACCAAGGAAAGGAATTCCTCATAAAAATCTGACTGAACCAGCAATCGGCTACCAGCGGTGCAGGTTTGTCCCGTGTTTTGAATGATGCCTCGAACCACCGTGCTCGCAGCCAGTTCGAGATTGGCATCGGAAAAAACCAGATGTGGCGACTTGCCGCCTAGTTCGAGCACACATTTCACAGCGTTCAGCGCTGCTGCTTGTTGGATCAAGACACCGACTTCATTCGATCCTGTGAAGCTGATGAAATTGATGTCAGGGTGTTTGGCCAATGCTGCACCAGCTTCTTCTCCCAAACCGCTGACGATATTCAAAGCGCCGGGGGGGAAACCCACTTCCAAGGCCATTTCGGCAATGCGCAGGCAACTCAAGCAGGCATCTTCGGCAGGTTTAACCACCACAGCGTTGCCCATGGCCAGCGCTGGCCCGATGCTGCGTCCCATCATTTGTGCTGGGTAGTTCCAAGGAATGATGTGTGCAGTGACACCCAAGGGCTCACGCAATAAATTCACTTGGTAGCCGTTCAAAAAGGGGATAACTTCACCATGGATTTTGTCGGCTGCAGAGCCGTAAAACTCAAAATACCTTGCCAGTACCACCATGTCGTTGCGTGCGGTGGTCATGGGCTTGCCGGTGTCTTGCGCTTCCAGCAAAGCCAACTCTTCAGCATGGTCGAGAACGTGCTGCGCCATTTTGAGCATCAAGCGACCACGCTCTAAAGCAGACATCTTGCCCCAGGCTCCATTCAGCGCTTGCCTGGCTGCAGCGACAGCCAAGTCAATGTCCGCTGCTTCGCCGCGAGGAATTGTTTCAAAGGTCAAACCATCCACAGGCGAGCGTACCTCCAAGGTTTTGCCGCTTTGGGCTTGAACGGCTTTACCGCCAATGATCATGTGGGCCACGTGGTGATCTCCAAAAAATCGTTCAGTGTAGAGGGGTAGGGACCAACATTTTCCATGCGTCAAACTGTCATATATTTCCATTATCATTGAACAATGGAAGACAAATATGTGATCAAAGCGCTTGCAGCGTTGGCTCAGCCCAACCGTTTGCAGATTTTTCGTTCCTTGGTGGTCAAAGGCCACGAGGGGTTAACGCCTGCTTTGTTGGCCCATGAGTTGGGTCTGCCAGCCAACACACTTTCATTTCACTTGAAAGAGTTGATGAATGCAGACCTTATTTCTCAGGAGCGCAGCGGGCGCAATCTGATTTATCGAGCGCAGTACGACCGCATGAATGCTGTGCTGGCGTATTTGACCCAAAACTGTTGCCAAGGGGATGAATGCGAAGTCAGCCCTGAGGAAATTTGTAAGAGTTGTTAATTCGTAGGAGTTAAAAGTGACCGAAGTAAAACCCTTAAACGTACTTTTTCTGTGTACCCATAACTCGGCGCGAAGCATTTTGGCTGAGGCATTGCTTAACCATATGGGCAAAGGCAAATTCAAAGCCTTTTCGGCTGGCAGCAGCCCCAAAGACAATCAACAGCCAAACCCTCTGGCCATTGCAACTTTGGATAAAGCTGGCATCTCTACCCAGGGTCTAAGTAGCAAAAGCTGGGATGTTTTTGCTTTACCCGATGCACCCCATATGGATTTGGTCATTACTGTTTGCGACAACGCAGCTGGTGAAGTGTGTCCGTTTTGGCCTGGTCAACCAGCCACTGCGCATTGGGGCTATCCCGATCCATCAGAAGCTGCAGGTGGTGAAGAGGAAAAACTGGAGGCTTTTAAGCAAACGATGCATCACATCGGACGACGGCTAGACCTTTTCGTCAGCCTTCCTTTAGCAAGCCTCAACAAGATGGCTTTAGAAAACTCGGCACGAGATCTTGCCAAAAAATGATTCATTGGAGAAGGTATTTCTCAGAGCTGATCGGCACTGCTGCCTTGTTGTGTGCGGTGATAGGCTCGGGCATCATGGCCGAGCAATTGGCGGGAGGCAATATGGCGATTGCGCTGTTGGCCAATACGCTCGCCACAGTCTTTGCACTCTATGTATTGATTGAAACCCTTGGCCCTGTCAGCGGTGCTCACTTCAATCCCGTGGTTTCATTGGTCTTGGTGCTACGCAAAGAATTAGCGCAGCACCATTTGTTCGGGTATGTGGTGGCACAGCTGATCGGTGCGGCAATGGGCGCTTGGCTAGCTCATGCCATGTTTGATCTAGACATATTGCAATGGTCAAGCAAAGTCAGAACTGGCCCTGCGCAGTGGTTTGCTGAAGCAGTTGCTACTGGCGGTTTGTTGTTCGTGATTTTGCGTTCCCCTTCAGGCAAGGCATCATCGTTGGTAGCTTGCTATATTGGCGCAGCCTATTGGTTCACTGCAAGCACTTCTTTTGCAAATCCAGCCGCTGCCTTCGGGCGGATGTTTTCAAATACATTTGCTGGCATTTCACCCGCAGATGTACCAGCCTTTGTGGTGGCTCAGATTGTTGGTGGACTTCTTGCCATGGCGTTGGTTGCAGCGCTGAAATCTGAGTAAAAACTTTATCAATCTAAAGGACTTGCGTGTCAAAAGTCACTGAACCATTGCCTCAGCTTGATGAACATTGCTTCAAACTGCCCCAACAGCAGTTATTGGTATCGCAGCATGTATCAACCCATCCACCCAGAATTTTGATGTTGTATGGTTCCTTGCGTGAACGCTCTTACAGCAAACTATTGACGCTAGAAGCTGCTCGCTTGCTTGAAGCCATGGGTGCAGAGGTGAAGGTGTTTGACCCCCTGGGGCTACCCCAGCCTGATGCAGCACCTGATACGCACCCCAAGGTGAAAGAGTTGCGTGACTTGGCAGCTTGGTCGGAGGCAATGGTGTGGTGTTCACCAGAGCGGCATGGCGCCATGACAGGCATTATGAAAAGTCAGATTGATTGGATTCCACTGTCTGTCGGTGCTGTTCGTCCCACTCAGGGTAAAACCTTGGCGGTGATGCAAGTCTGTGGCGGCTCGCAGTCTTTTAATGCTGTGAACCAAATGCGAATACTAG